>JAJHRM010000083.1 GCA_020832965.1 Thermofilum sp.
TTGTTTTCCACGCGTTCGAAGGGGGACTCATGCTTTTGGCAAACTACTACAACGCCCCGTTTCTCAACAGTGTTCTCCTGCCCGTAGCTCTCTTGAGCACGCTGGCGCTAGCCCAGCTTACCGCTAATGTGGCCGGGAACACTGTATCCAGAAACATCGCGCTGACGCTCCCGTTCGTCTTCTCGGGTTTGGGCTGGCTCTACCTCCTCCTCAACAGGCCGACGAGCCCTGCGGCGTACTTCACAGCTCTGGTCAGCGGCAGCGAAAAAGTGTACAGAAATTTAATGTACATACCGTTTCTGCTTATGTCGCCCGTACCTCAGGCCTTCTCGGTCGCTACATTTCTTCTATTCCTATCTCTCCTTCTTAAGATGGTTAAGTTGCAGGGCTCTCTCCCTAGAGCGACTGTCGCATCCGGCTTGCTGATGTTCTCGATGCTGTCCACGCACCCCCCGCAAGGTGTTGTGGCAGCAGCGCTCCTCGCACTGTTAGCGCTCCTCTGGGGCGGAAGCCTTTCCAGCGCCCTGAAGCTTATCTCTTTAGGAACAGCCGCAGGCGCGCTCGCGGGAGGAGCGCTCAATATGGCAGCGGTTTACCTCGCTCTTCAGGGCGCTCCCCGCTTAGAGAACCTTATGCTACTGCGCGCTGCGGCCTTCTTCGCGCCGGCCCTGGTAGCGGTAGTCGCGCTTGTCCTAAGCTCTTTCGGTGTTGGGCTGGAGCCCTTGTTCGCGGGGTTAGCCAGCCGTCTACCCATGCGGGCCCCTATAACATCCGCTTTGGGCACCTTCCTGCTCATCCTAGGCGTTTCCGTTGCCTTAGACCCTTCCAACACTTTCACTACAAGTAGAGCGGATCCAGGATGGATTGTAGGTCTAGTACCCTGGTTCATGTACACGGTCTTATTAGGCGCGGCTCTGCCGCTAGGGTTGCGCGGTTACGAGCTACTAGCTCGCGAAAGGTCGAAGAAACCAATTGTCATTTTGGTTTTACTTGCAGGTCTAGCTGTTGCTGTGGGCAGAATCATAGGTTTTCTCAACGCCTCTGGGATCGACATAGGCTACTGGGGCGAAAAGAGGTTTATCTTTTTCATATACATCGCACTTGCGCCACCCGCCGCCTACGCGCTTGAGCGACTCGCCCGTGGCAGACCCCTCAAGGTTACCTTGCTTAGCCTCTTGCTGGCCCTCCTGGCCGTCAACGCGGCGATATGCGCCTCCTATTGGAACATCTTAAGTGAGCGCTGGAGGATAAGCGATACCGAGAAGTCGGCTTTTGATAAGCTGGGCGAGTTATTCTGGGCTAACCCGAACCGATGGGTTTTTTCGCCCACGCTACGAAGCAGAGACGCGTCCGCTTTCGCGGCGCCTATCTACTATGTCTTCGCGGATCCCTCCTACAGCTGGCAGTGGCAGGCTCCCGAGCTCTCGCTCTCGGCCTTTAGGGCTAGGAACCTTGACCCGCCCTACCTCTACATCAACTGGGCGACGGACTCGCAGCCCGCCCGCTCCGGCTGGATCGGCAGGATCCTCCTACCCCGCCTGCCTAAGCTGTTCAGCGTGGGCTCGATAGACGTGTACGACGTGCCGCCGCTGGCGCCGCCGGTCCCCAACGGCAGCGTGGCGCTCGTGATCCCGTCCGTCTGGGACGAGTCGGTAGACGAGGCCTACCTCCTCCTCTCGCTGGCAGGCGTGAACTTCACGAGCGTGCTCGAGATCGACCCCGCTCTCTACAGTTACAGGGTCATTATGGTGCCGTACGACCCGCTGGAAGAAAATAGAACGGTTACCGTCGATTTGCTGAGGGCTCCCATTGCGTTCACCAGCGGTGCCGTGAGGATCAACGCGGATTCGGTCGAGCTGGGTGGGCGCACGGAGAGACCCCACAATATCGTTGTGCTGAAGAACCCCTTCTACCTGCCCCCCAACGCTTTCAACGTTACCGTGAGGTTCGAGGTCAAAGAGTACAACCCGAAGGTGCTGAACTATTTATATTTCATTTACGATTTCCGGGATGCGAAGAATTACAAGTACGCAGGAGTAATGTTTACCGAGCAGGGTCAGATATACGCGCTAAACTGCTTACTCATAGAAGGGAATGGGACCTGCTCGCCACCTTGGCCTGGCGTCCTGATAGGAAGCGGTGCCAACATACTTGGAGACCACGTTGTGAAAGTTGGATTTGATGTTGCGAGTAGAAGGCTCTGCCTAACCTTCGACTCGCTAAGACCCGCTTGTTTTAACGTGGACTATACTGGAGGATCTATGGGCCTGCGCGTTGACAGATTATGGCTAGTGAAGGTAAAAGATGTGGTGCTCGAAACCCGTGAAAGGAGCTTCATGGATAAAAAACGCCTCGAAGCAGGAAACTACACGCTTCTAGGTTTAAAAGAAGGATTAAACACAACCTTCGAGATAATGCTAGGAAATTCCAAAATTAATTACATAAAGTTTGCAAGAAATGAATCAGCTCTAAATTGTTCAATAAAATTTATAAGAGAAATACTTGCTAAACACGGAGAAAAAAACGCCCGCTTCAATTCCGAAAATTATTATAGTGAAATTTCGTATTCCAATCTAGTAGCTAGTAAGGTCACTTTCAATAATTTGATCATGAAATCCTCTAGTGCTATTCTAATCCCTAGGGACTCACTTAAACTCTACGTGCTATCCGATCAGCTTGATGCTCACGATATCCGCTACATAGAGATAGTTGGTTCGCCTGAAATTCCTTTCAAATTGTTTTCGGATTCTGCTGTTTTGGAATTTGGCGTCGGTTTTTACGCGATTGCTGAAATAAGTAATTTACAAGTTGTGGATGCAAGGGTTTTCATTCACATCAGCAATGGTAGCTCCCTGCAACTAGAAGGTAACATGACCTTGAACGGGAGATTTCTTGTTCTCGTTAGAAGGCCTACTGTTACTGCCAAGCAGAGTGTAGCCAAGGGAGTGGTTGGGCAGTCCCTGCTATACCCCTACGTGGCTCGCAATTTGCTGGTGAATGGTAACGCCTCCTTCAAGTTCTTGGTCGGAGATTCTTCCTTGCTATACTTTGAGGTCGACGCCAATAGAGCTAAAATTTCGTTTGAACCCCCCCTCGACATATACTCAGAGTGGGAATCGGTGATGCTGGTTTTGAAACACTTACCTTTGAGCTTGGTGTTAACGGCACTCATACTATATAGCGGTAAGCTTTCAGTGGTTCTCGAGAAACTTAGGAAATCGGCGCCGCGAGCTTTAATCTAATGTTAAAATTTAAAAAATACTATGGTAGCCTATATTAAGGCTGTACGTATTATCGTTCTTTCTTATCCTACTTCCCACTATATTAGTGGATGGAGACCCATAACTAAAACTTTTCATCTTGTAACGTTCTTAATAACTGATTCAGGTGTCATCGGCCTTGGCGAGGGCACGCCTTATGGGTCAAATATTGTTGAAGATTATACTAAGGCTTTATCTTTAGCTAAGATTATTCAAGGTTTAGCGCTGGATGATGCCATATATACCTTGAGGTTAAAGGAGTATGAAGAGTTTAGGAGAAAAAAGCGCGTTAATTATGGTGCTTATCTAGCGATGGAATCGGCTGTTTTACATGCTCTTTCCCTTTATAGGAAAGTGGAATATGAAGCAGAAGTATTAGGTGGTACTTACAGGACCGAAGTACCTGTAGCTTACACTATTTTCTTAAATCATCCTAAAATAATGGCTTGGAAATTAGAGAAAGCTGTTAAACTCGGCTTCAAACACATAAAATTCAAAATACCTTGCACTTCTGAAGAACTTGAAAAATTACTCGAATATATTTATTTTATAAAGAAACAAAATGATATAGAAGACCTTATTTTAAGAGCTGATGCAAACGGATGCTTCACTAGGTTTGAACAAGCTGTGAAAGCATTAGCTCTCATGGAAAAGCGTGGTGTCAACATTGTCGAGCAACCTATGCCGAGAGATAGGATCGGAGAAATCGCGAAGCTTAGAAAAAAGTTTTATCCTTTTATCGAAATAATGCTCGATGAAAGTCTGCGAAGACCATCAGATGTCAAGCTATTTGCTCAGACAGAGGCCGCGGATGCCATAAACTTTCACCCATCTAAATTAGGTTGTTTAACTATTACTCGTGAAGCAATGTTAGAGGCGCAGAAACTGGGTTTGAAAGTCAATCCTGGTTCTGCGTTGATGACGGAAATTGGATTATTTCATTATTTGAATTTAGTTGCCTCTCTACCTCGACTTGATTACCCGTTGGAAGAACTCGGGCTTTGTAATTTATATGGCTATAGTATTGTGCAAGAACCTTTAACGATAACTAACGGTTGTATCAAATTGTTCAACATTAATATTTATAATTTAGATCATAATATGTTTAAAATTTCTTTAATGAAATATCTTTCTAAAAAAGATTTTTTGAGGCGAGCAATCGAATTTATGAAACATATTATAATATCAGACTAAAAATATAAAGATATATATGAAAAGATACTTAGAAATTTGTCAAATCTCTTGAGGATCAGGGATTGCAATGAAAGATCTTAGTTTTATGTACATAAAAGTGATTACGACGGGCATTGACAATAGAACACACATCATGGTAAGCATTTTGAATCATAAGCATGTTATTAAAAGGACGAGTTATATCGTCAATAATATTGCGTTCAAGGCGTGCGCTACGCTAAAAAAACGTGCGGTGTATAAGACAAAATGAATGGACTTATAGTATCAAGTAATACGGCTAGGAATCCTCTGGACGATGCAAAAAGCTTTGTATTTGATGAAATTACTCGACTGGCTCAGCGAAATATTAACCTTCACGTTGCATCTTTTGATTTTAAAGGTAGTACAAGAGCTTACAATATATTCTTTTACGACGCAAAAAAATATGATTTTTTAGTCTTTCCATTAATTATGCACAGAATTGCATATTATCCATTTAATAGCATTTTGTGTTCACCCTATAAATTGTTTTTAGAATTGTCTTATGCCGAGCACGTTGTTCGTTTAATGAAACGTGTTAAACCAGACTTTCTCCATGCACATTATGCATATCCCGAAGGATGGGCGGCTTCCTTAGCAAAAATTAGCTCGAAGAATCGCATTCCGCTGGTACTAACGCTTCATGGTTACGATATACTCGTTGAACCTACATTAGGTTATGGAATCAGGTTGTGGAAGCGATATGATACACTTGTAAGATATGTTTTGAATAATTCTGATTTAGTCATTGTAGCCAGTAAAGCCGTTTTTAACGAAGCTGCTAAACTAGTTAATAACATAGAAAAGTTGCATATTATTCCAAATGGAATTGATATTCAATATTTTAATCCAAACGTAAATGGTAGCTATATTAAGCAATTATATGGAGGAGAAGATAAACAAATTGTTTTAACTATAGCACGAAATTTTAAAATCAAAGGCATAATATATTTACTGTTAGCTATAAAACAAATATTAAGTTTTAAAAAGGATGTACTATTTATCATTGGAGGATATGATAAATTATTAAAATACTATGAGTTATTATCTATTAAATTAGGTGTTTCTAAGCATGTGATTTTCACTGGGAAAATTCCTCGCGATGTAGTTCCGAAATATTATGCCGCAAGCGATGTTGTTGTTGTCCCTTCGCTTCAAGAGGCTTGGGGTCTCGTGGCAACGGAGGCTATGGCTTGCGGTAAACCTGTAGTTGCGAGCAGGGTAGGAGGACTTACGGATCAAGTTATTGACGGTTATAATGGCTTCCTTGTTCAGCCGAAGGATCCTAAAGCGCTTGGGGACAAGATCCTGTACCTTCTGGAGAATCCCTCGGAAGCGAGGAGAATGGGTCTTAATGGAAGAAAGCTCGCTGTAGAAAAGTTTGATATAGAAAAAAGAGTAGATAAGATAGTGAAGCTTTATCAGGAGCTCGTTAAGGGAGGTGGAGATGCAATCTAGGCTTTTCAATAGGTTTTTTATTTGGCTGAGGATCTTGAAAGATTTTAGAGGTCTAACTCTGAAAAGTGCACTTAACTTGCTAATTTCGGCTCTTTGTGATACTCTTCTTTATGCGTTTACCGGTTCGTACATTAACCCGAGGCTCCTACTGGAGGGGCTTTTCTTTTTTAAAGCTAAGGGGTTGGGTATCGTTGCTGTGAGAGGCGGTACCGATGATCTTTACAATTTGCTTCCCGGTCGTGAAGGTGATGTGGAGGAGTTCATCAAGTCACACTTAGCGAATGGACATGTGTTTGTTGATGTGGGAGCTAATGTTGGCTTCTACTCTCTTATTGCCTCAAAGTTGGTTGGATCTACAGGCCGCGTTTACGCTATCGAGGCAGTTCCCTCCACTATAGCTGTTCTTAGAGCCAATGTGAAGCTTAATGACTGCCGCAATGTAGTGGTGCATGAGGTGGCTGCTTGGTCTACACGTGGGAAACTAAAGTTGAGCGTTCCACTCTCTTTATACGGATTGGCCTCTGTCGCAAGAAATGGGCTAAACTTTACGGTGGAAGCATTTACACTAGATGATCTTCTCCACAACGAGAACCGTATAGACCTGATTAAAATCGACGTGGAGGGCGCGGAGCTAGAGGTGCTAAAAGGGGCTCAGAAGGTGCTCCGGAAGACACGTTACATTGTACTCGAGCTCTCGCATAATGTTAGTGAAATCTTACGGATACTACAAGAAACAGGCTTCATATGCAAAAAGGCTCGCTTTACAACTTATATCTTATGTGAGCGCAAGGAGCCGAGGAATATTGGCTGAATTTCATGCAAAACAGTAGGCTCGAATTGTTTTTAAGACGATTACTATTCCTATTTATAGTTAATTTAAAAAATAAAAATAAGGCAGAGAGGATAATAGTTCTTTATAGTAACATTAAATTAAAAACCAGACATCTTCACCTATTTGCAGTTGCGCACTAATACAAGCACATTTCTTGAAGGAATTTAAATGTTGACCCTGAAAAAATTTATTGTTCAGGTTGCGAATGTCTGGAAAAGTGTGGGAAAATGTTAAGCAACAAACGAATATGTGTGATTGGGTTAGGTTATGTTGGTTTGCCTACTGCTGTTGTCTTTGCTAGTAAGGGGTATGAAGTTGTTGGTGTGGATGTTGACGCTAAAAAGGTTGAGGCTGTGAATGGTGGTAGGTGTTATTTGAGGGAGCCAGGCTTAGACATTCTGCTCAGGGATGCTGTTTCCAAGGGGTTTTTGAGGGCTACTGGTGATGCTGTAGAAGCTGTTAAGAGGTGTGATGCTGTGGTAGTTGCTGTGCCTACTCCTGTGAGGGCTGGGGTTGTTGATTTGAGCTTTTTGAGGGGTGCCTTGGAGGCTGTGAGGGAGGGTCTGCATAGGGGTCAGCTGGTCGTGGTGGAGTCTACTATTCCGCCGGGTACGACAATTGGGTTTGTTAGGCCTTTGTTGGAGGGTTCTGGGCTGAGGGCTGAGGAGGATTTCTTTCTTGCTCATGTCCCTGAGAGGATTGCTCCGGGTAGGGCTGTTGAGGAGTTGGTTAATGCTCCCCGTCTAGTGGGTGGTGTGGGGCCTAGGTCGACGCAGAAGGCTTTGGAGCTTTATGGTAGGGTTAATTCTAGGCTCTTGGCGACTGATGCTACGACGGCTGAGTTTGTTAAGCTTGTGGAGAACACCTATCGGGACGTGAATATTGCTTTTGCTAATCTTTTGGCTTTGATGGCTGAGCGGTTGGGCGTGGACGTGTATGAGGCTGTTCGGCTTGCAAATACTCATCCGCGTGTGAATGTTCATTTGCCGGGTGCGGGTGTTGGTGGCCCGTGTTTGACTAAGGATCCGTATATGCTTGCGTCTCTTTTGCCTGATTTCTGGGGTACGGAGCTTGTGAGGCTGGCTAGGAGGATAAACGAGTATATGCCGAGCCACGTTGTCGAGATTGTTGAGAGGGCTTTGGCGGAGGAGGGTGTTGGTCTTGGAGGTGCGAGGGTAGCTGTTTTGGGAGCAAGCTATAAGGGTGGGGTTGACGATACTCGTGAGAGCCCCTCTAGGTATATTGTTATAGGTTTGCAGGATAGGGGTGCTAGTGTTGTTGTTTTTGATCCTTATACCTCTGAGAGCTTTGGCGCTGAGAGGGCTTCTTCTCTAGAGGAGGCTGTTATGGGGGCAGACGTCGTGGTGATTGTTACTGATCATCCGGAGTTTAGGGGGCTGGATCTCGGGAGGCTTGGTGGCCTCGTGAGGCGTAGGATAATTGTGGATGGGAGGAGGGTTGTTGAGCCGCATGTTGCTGTGGAGCATGGTTTTAGGTATTATGGAGTTGGTTATGGGAGGGCCTTCAAGGTATGAGTGTTGTTGTGGTTGTTGGGACTAGGCCTGAGATTATAAAGATGGCTCCCGTTGTTAGGGAGCTTGAGCGGCGTAACGTTGGGTTTGTTTTTATTCATTCGGGTCAGCATTTTGACTACGAGATGAGCCAGGTGTTTTTGGAGGAGCTTGGCTTGCCGAGGCCTCATGAGAGCTTTAGGCTTGAGAATAGTAACCCGGCGTCGCAGATGGGGGAGATGATGATCAAGCTTGAGAAGGCGCTTGGGGAGCATCGCGCGGACAAGCCTAGGGTTATGTTGATTCAGGGCGACACTAATACTATGCTTGCAGCAGGCTTGACGGCGCTGAAGCTCGGTTTGAGGGTTGGGCATGTTGAGGCTGGCTTGAGGAGTTATGACTGGAGGATGCCGGAGGAGCATAACAGGAGGATGATTGACCACGTGTCTAATTATCTCTTTGCACCTACGGAGTATTCGAAGAGGAATCTTTTGGAGGAGCATGTTTGGGGCGAGATATTTGTGACTGGGAACACGGTTATCGATGCGGTGGATATGTATTTTGACAGGATCGAGGCTGTGGAGGAAAAGGTTGTCGAGCAGTTGAGGTTCGACGAGTATGTTCTCGTGACTTTTCATAGGGCTGAGAATGTTGATGACCCGCAGGTGTTGAGGGACTTTGTTAGGGTTCTTAAGGGTAGCCCAATGCCAATAGTTTTTCCTGTTCATCCGAGGACTAGGAGGAGGTTGCAGGAGTACGGCTTACTGGGCGAGGTTGAGCGCCTTGATAATGTCCAGTTGTTGCCTCCTCAGGGCTACTTCGAGTTCCTGGCTTTGATGAGGAATTGTAGGGTGGTTATGACTGATTCTGGTGGTCTACAGGAAGAGGCGACGCATCCAAGGATCAGGAAGCACGTATTGGTTCTGAGGAATTCTACCGAAAGACCGGAGGCTGTGATGCAGGGCTTTGCTAGGGTGGTCGGGGTAAACCCCGTTATCGTTCTCGCCGAGCTCGAGAAGACTCTGAATAGTGGCGTTGAGTTGCCTAAAGTGTCTCCTTTTGGTGACGGGAGGGCGGCTGTAAGGATAGTTGACTCTGTTTTGTCTCGGCTCGGAACCTAGCAGGTCTTATTTTTATTCTATTTTTTCACGTTTCAATTCAAATATTACTGTTCCTCCGCAGGTGTAGGGTTTTCCTGGGTCTGGGCACTGAGTGTAGCCGGTGTCTTCTTGTTTGCCGATTCCGAGGGCTGTGGCTGGTACTCCTTTGAGGAGGGGGGCTAGGAGTGTGAGCATGGCTGCTAGGGCGTGTAGGCAGACTCCCTTGCCGGTGTCCTTTACGTAGAACTTTTCGATGGTGAAGGTGTCGCCGGGCTTGTAGCCTAGGGCGCAGTTTCCCCGTACTTCTTTTACTTGGACTGTGATCTTGTACATTTTTTCCTTGGATCTTTTTGCTTTTGTGCTTATTTTGTTTTCTTGGCCGGCTTTTTACGCGTGGGGTGAGTGTATCATTTTTGGGCTTTTTGCGGCTTTGGCTCGTGGCTCTTCGGATCCTTGCTCAATGTTCTGCCCGTGGAGGCGCGCGCACGGTTACAACTTCACGAAAGGCTACCAGATTATCCAGGAAGAAATGACCAAGCTGAACGCTACATTGAATTATGGTAAATGGTGGTACAATGGGTCCCCAGTAATTATCAAGTTCCTCATCCGGAGTGAGGATTCTAGGAAGCAAATAGGCGACTACGTGGCCGACCAGCTAGAGAAGCTCGGCTTCT
>JAJHRM010000084.1 GCA_020832965.1 Thermofilum sp.
CCTAACAGCAAGAATACCAGCCTTAGCCAAGTAGTACTGAGCAACATCATCAATACCCTTCTGACAGAAAACAACATTAGCACCACTCTCCTTAATCTTGTCTACCATCTCTTTCAGTATCTTCTCCTCCTCTTCTAGGAATTGATGCATCTGCTCCGGTGAGGAGATTCTTATCTCTGCATCGATCTCAGTCTTTTCAACTTCTAGAGGAGCATCTAGGAGGGCAATTTTGGCGTTGGCAACTCTTTTAGGCATTGCCGGGTGAACGACTTCCTTATCAACCACAATTCCATAAATCAGCTGAGTGTCTAGGAAGGCTCCTCCCTTCTTTTTAATTATTTGAATATTATCTACATCTACTTTTAGTTGGCCGTCAGCCTCCTCCGCTACCTGCGTAACAGCCTTTACCGCGATCTCCGCGAAGTAATCCCTGAGAGTCGCTACAGCCTTGCTACGCATGGAGGTTGAAGCCACTTTTTTCAGCGTTTCTAGATCTTTTATATCAACTTTAATTGCCTTTGCTTTGAGAATCTCCCTTCCTTTCTCTGAGGCTTTCTTGAACCCGGAAACTATAACTGTCGGGTGAATGTTTTTCTCAAGTAACTTCTCCGCCTCTTTCAGCAGCTCTCCAGTTAGGACAACAGCAGTAGTTGTGCCGTCACCAACCTCCTTATCCTGGGCCTTTGCGACTTCAACCATTAGTTTCGCAATTGGGTGCTGAACATCCATTTCGTCGAGAATAGTCGCTCCATCATTGGAGATGGTAATGTCTCCTAGAGTGTCGATAAGCATCTTGTCCATTCCTTTGGGACCAAGTGTTGTTTTTACAGTTTCAGAGATAGCTTTAGCTATCATTATGTTAAGATGCAGGGCTTCTTTCCCGGCTTGTCTAGATGTACCCTCTTTAAGTATTAAGACGGGCACGCCTCCCACTTGTGCAACCGAGGCCATACCACCACCCCCTAACGTTGCCATTTTTTCCGCCTTCGAACAAGAATAGATTATCGCTTCTATAAAAACTTTACTTACGAGAAGTTTCCCTAGTAGCTTTTTAAGTCTTCCCTCGCTTACTGCTTAGCGCGCACCCCAGCATGTTTACCCCGCTGTACGCATCCTGCTTGAACTTCATACAGTAGTTGGTGATCAGCGCTAGAAACATTGTTTCCATGAGCATCCTAAGTTACATGAAGCACGCTGGAATGCTCTCTTCAAGAAGGCCCCATTATGCCTGAGACGGCCCCATAACAAGAGGGCTACTCGAGCTCGCGGATAGCCTGCCCCAAAAAATTTAAAACACAAAGACCCTACTTCAATGACGGATCTCTGGGGCCGTAGTCCAGCCTGGTAGGATGCCTGGCACGTAAACGCAGGACTTGGGATCCCCAACGAGAACCCAGGTGGACCGGGGTTCAAATCCCCGCGGCCCCACCACAGCCTTCTCCCAGATGCGAGTTACTTGGTAGAGGGGGTGAGTAGGGAATCCTCAACGTCTAGGGATTTAAACGACCTGTTGCAGGGAGATGGCACGCCCAAAGAAAAATTGTGTAAATTTTTCTTACGGCATCTTTACATGTCCTGCGAGGCATATCAGCTTGCTCAGTGGACGAGTTAAAAGAACTCTCAAACTTAAAAAAAGCAGTCAAGAGGATTAAAAGAGTGAAAACGAAAAGTCTCAGGGTTCTTATTGGTGCGGGGGCCGGGATTCGAACCCGGGCAGGCTTGCGCCAGCACATGTCTGCCTACGCCAGCGGAGCCTAAGTCCGCCCCCTTTGTCCTAGCTCGGGCACCCCCGCTACAATTATATTCTTACGGGTAGCTTTAAGGTTTTCGTAGCTTCGGCCAGGGCATGAGAAAGGTGTTAGCTGTTTTCTCTAGGGAACAGTTCCCTTTCTACGTCAATGAACTTCTCAATGTATTTTTTCAGCCTTGTTATCGTATCCACTGGCGTAGGGTCGGTCTTTAACCTAAGAGCAGCCCCAACCGAAATTATATCCAGTTTGTAGATCAGGCTCAGCAATTCACACGTTCTCTTACCTTCCTGCCGCACGTCAGAGAGATAACTTATAAAGGCTATATTGTTGGATTCAAAGTAGTTTTTAAGAAATTCTATCCTCTTTGACAAATAGTGCGGCTCCTCGGCACCCCGTATAATTACTGCAAAAAACTTATCAAAGGCAGGGGGGCGCCAGCCCATTATTTCGTTGTGGTTAGCCTCTGGTAAGTCGAGGTAAAAAGCATGGATCTTCGCGTTTTCATTGAGTTGCGTCTTAAATCTGTAACCTGCAGAGATGTATGGCCTGTAGGAGTATATGAGTGGTGTTAATCCTTTCTCTACAAATGCGTGAAAAGTTCCAGAGTCCTCTATCGCTTTTCTAAGGATACTTTCTTTGTTTAACCTTAGGCTTTCTGAGCACTCAGCAATCTGTTTTAAGAGGCTTGCCTCTCCAGCAACCGTCTCAATTATGGATAAAAGCGCGCAAGCCATGTATGGAAAAGCGGCTCTGGGCTGAAATCCCTGAGGAAGCGAAATCACTGGGACGGAGTATTTCTCTGAGTACTTCTGCAATAAGCCTCCAGACGTGACGGAAATTAGAGGGATTTTTCTTTGGAGTGCCTCGTAAAAAACTCTGAGAGTTTCTTCGGTATTTCCAGAGTAGCTCACTACAATTAATAAATAGTTATCGTCCAGGAAAAGTGGTAGCTTAGAATCCCTAATCAAATAGATGGGTATTCTAGATGTGTCGTAGAGAACGTCTTGAATAAACAACCCGCCGATAAAGGACCCTCCCATTCCGCTTACCGCCACTCCTCTAGGATTTCTAGGCACATTCTTCAAGGCCTTGGATATACGAGAATACGCGCTTGCTCCGTGCAGTAAAGCCTCTGGAAAAGTTGCAATGTTAACTAGCATGCGGGACTTATCGATATTAATTGCACTAGGAGATATCAACTTGTATATTTCATTGTAGCGCGCGCTTACAACTTCATTAGTCATTGATGAAACTCGTACATTGAGTGTTAAAAAGTTTAGCCTGCAAGAGTCGTGAGAATAGCGCGCGCTCAAAAACCTCCCTAGCCCTCCTATGCGCGCGCTTTTTCCCAATGTATATGTTCGGTTAAGGGCTATTAACAGAGGGGGAAGAATAATATTCTTTGCACTCCCAGAAAGGGATATAAGCGCGCGAAAGGTGAAAGAGTTTTTTCTTTTCTCTTTCTGAAATACAAGTATTTTTAAACGAAATGTTTATAAATCACTTTTGGGCACCGGGACTGGTGTGGAGGGACTGGTGTGGAGGGTGACCCCCCGGCAACGGATGGACTCCATGAAACCCTGAGACCCCAGAGCGGCACCTGGGGCGCAGTGAGGGACACCCCTGACCAAGAAATAACAGGCGCAGTGAGGGTGCGTGCGCATTGTAGATTTGTCTAAACATACTTACAGGAGAAAGTGATTTAAATTTAAAAAGGCAAGCGTTATCTTTTAGAGCTGATCAACATGCCAAGAGCTTTCTCTACATCGAGTTTATATTCTTTCCACTTATTCATGTCACGCACCGTCAGTGTGTTATCCAAAATTTCTCTCTCCCCTATTACAATTGCAAAGCGTGACCCCTTCTTTGAGGCGTATTCAAGGGACTTTGATAAACTTCTCCTAGTAATGTCGACCACGACTTTCAGACCACCTGCCCGTAGCATCCTAGCTATCTCCACTGCCCTAGCTGCGGCCCCTTGACTTTTTGCTACCGGAACAATGTATACATCCACTTCGCTGTAACCCGTTTTAGGTTGCCCCTGAAGTTGAAGAGCCTCTAAGAGCCTATCGATTCCTATAGCCATACCCGTAGCAGGCAACCGGGGCCCCCCAAGCGAGCTTACGAGGTCATCGTACCTACCTCCACCGGCAATGCTACCAATATCACCATACTTTTTCAACTTCACTTCAAACACAAACCCCGTATAGTATCCCAGCCCTCTTACAATCGAGTAGTCAACATCAACAGCAATTCCATAAATGTTTTTAAGATACTCGACGACCCTGCTTAAGTGATCTAGCCCCTGCCTACCAGAAGGGGTGCTTAATTCCAAGTCTATGCTTGATTCCTTTAACTTACCAAGTAATTCGCTAGATTTTTCTCTAGGAACGCCGATTCTCTCAAATTCTTCTACGACGTAAGCTTCCCCAAACTTGTCCAGTTTGTCGAGGATCCTTAAGGCATCAGACAGCTTTTCCGGTGCTACGCCGCTGGTTATGAGAATATCTTCAACGACCCTACGGTCATTAACACTTATGTAAAACCCCTCTAGACCGCTCTCCAACAAAGCATCATGTGTCGCTGCGACAACCTCGGCATCCCCCTCTGGTTCAGCCACTCCAAAGAGCTCTATTCCAGCCTGCCAAAACTCTCTTAACCTGCCCTTCTGCGGTTCTTCATATCTCCAAACGGGCTGAATATAGTAAAAACGGATAGGCTTTGCCAAGTCAGGCTTGGAGGCGACTATCCTCGCGATAGGCGTGGTCATCTCAAACCTTAATCCTAATTCCCTGCCAGCTTTGTCTTTAAAACAGTAGATTTGTTTTACTACCTCTTCTCCAGCCTTTGCCTTTAGTAAGTCTAAGTATTCAAATGCAGGCGTTATCACTTCACCGTAACCATAGCTCTCGAAAACTTTCCTAATCCTTTCGCACACTACCCTCTTCACGTATGCTTCTTCGGGAAGCCAGTCCCTTGTACCCCTCGGAGGCTGAAGCAACATACCTCCTTCACTTAGCACACTATATTAGATGATCCTCCCTACATATACATTATCCTTATTTCGCAAAATCCTAATCTTCACCTTTTTACCTACAGGTGGTTCTCCAGATACGCCGACGATTGTAAGAACCCTGTTTCTGGCGACGCCAAGCCACTGGTCTTTCAGCCAACCCCAAAAAACAACGTTAACGCTAGCTTTTTCGCCAACTTGAAATGCCGCCGGAATATGCTTGGACTTGACTATGCCAAAATCTCTCGGAGATAACTTCAGGCGAACTCCAAACTGATCTTCCCAGCGTGTTAATTCCCTATAGAATTTCTCCCAAGGTAATGGCTTAACTCCTGCAGGGCGTCTCCCATATTTATGTGCCTCGTATTTTTGTATCCCTAGTGGTGGGACGCGTTTCCCTGCACCAATTCTCAGTGCCCATTCAATGATCCTGGGTACTTCCTGGTCATTAAGGCCTGGCACCCAAACAGGCGCAACCAGCAAATCGATATTCGTAGAGGAAACCGCATATTCCGCCACCTCTAAAACCTTTGCAACGTCAAACCATGGAGTCCCGGAAAGCTTCTTAGCCAACTCCCGGTCAAGCGCATCTACGGAAAGATTAATCCTGTCCAAACCAGCATCTGCAAGTTGGTCGATCAATTGTTGCGTCAAGAGTGCTCCATGAGTCTCTACTGTGATGGTCTCCGCTGCTCCTGAATGCTTTAGGAGCCTAACTAGCTTTACTAAGTCTTTGTAGGTTAGTGGATCTCCGGCAGCATCTATGTATGCATGTGCTCTCTGCAATCCTTTTTCTCTCACCACCCTTACAAACCACTCAACCATGTACTCTGCCTCTACAATGAACTCCGTTTGCCTATTTGTGGAGCCTGGACCAGCATTTACGCTGCAAAAAATACATGAGAGAGGACAGAAAGAGGAGGGTCTCACTTGAAGCATGTTTGTTCCTCTATCTATTATGCCAAAAGCTATGTGTCCAAGGAGAGGTATAGCCTGCTTCACTTTAAGAAGGAAGCGAGACATGATTCTTACCTTGTACTTTGCTATTCAAATATGTCGAATTTCTCTTTTTCTTCCTCCTCCCTTTTTCTCCTAAACGAGCTCAACATCCTTTGGAAAAATCCTTCATGATCTTCCTCAAAATATTCAGCCTCTTGGAACATTGATTTAAGCATTCGAATGTGCCGAATTCGTCTAATCACCAGTAATGTTACCCCTGAGATCAAAACCAAGAGAACAGCTAACACCAATGTTTGGTAAAGACCTAGCCTTATGAATGCAAATTCGACAAAAACGTCAAGGAAGATGTCCGCGCTGGGTTCTCCTTCATACACGTTTCTTTGAGAGATGATCCCCCCATAATCAACAGTTAAGGTTATGTTGCTTCCCAGAGGAATTGGGATATTCCTAAGAATGGCCATTCCCGCTGCGTCTGTAGTAGAAGACCGAGTAAAGAAGTTCTTCCCTGATGAAACCTTTACGGTTACGTTTGCACCTGGCAATGCCTTATTAAACCAGCCATGAACCTTAACCGTAAATGTTTTTACTCTTGCTGTAACATTTACGTAGCCTTCTTCAATTTGTCTAGGAAGAAGCTGCAACGAGGCAACCTCTAGACCATGACACTCCACCTTCAGCAAAGCATTATCGCTAGGTATGAACCTGAAGAGTGCTTGCCCATTGCTCACTTGCTGAACATACGACAACCGTCCCAGTGTGAGATTAGCAAAGCAGTCGTAGAGCGGTTTACCATCAAGGTCTAAGGCATTTACTTGTACATCGAAAATAGGAATACTTATATTCATTTTTCCTTGAGTAATCCCTTCAAGATTATACACCCACTTGTACCCAGAGTATTCTACCACGACTTGAAATCTTCCATTGGTTGGCAGAAACCCGAGAGGCTCACTTATTCCCTCAATGGGGCTAGTTGTCTTCACATACTTGATAACGACTTGCCCCGTGCCTCCGAGGTAAAGCAAGGTTACTGATACGTTAGCCGGTAACCGAGATGAGCCTTGAGATGCTAAATATAGGTAAGAACTCCTAAAGTTAGTCTGAATATCTACTGCAGGCGAATTTATTGAGAAATCGTAGCAAAAGAAATCATTTAAAACATTGCTCTTTATCTTTAAAGTATAATGACCAAAATCCTGCGGAAACCCGTAGCTAATGATGAATGAGCCGTCGGGGGAAGGATTTATTGGAATTGCTTCACCAAACGGCGTTGTTAACACGAATGAAAAGTCCTGAGAATATAGAGGCTTGTAATCTATAGTTGTTACCTTAACGTTGACATTCACGTATACTGGGATAGTTATACTTACACTTTGGTTGTTTATCTGTACATTTTTATCAAGAATTGCCTTATTACGATAAGTGGCAACTACGCGGTATGTTCCAATTTGAACCTGGCTCAACGACAGCCCATTTTCAGGGAGGCTTTGAAGAGAGGCGACCATTTTTTCTCCATAGTAAATGCTTACTGTTACATTAAATCCAGCAAGAGAGAAGCCGTTTAATGATTTAAAAACGAGTACCACGTTACTTAGTAAAGGTAAAACTATGTCTAAGTTGGCATGTGAAGCATCTGCTATGAACTCATTGCTAACTGAAAACATGCCACCTGCTGCCTGATAGACTATAGAATACTTAAATTTTCCAAAAGGTAAGTACTTGACTCGGTTGCTCGGTTTAAATACTACTGTTCCGCCGTTACTTTTAATATAAACATTTACCTCGTAGTTCTCGAGTAACCGGCGGTGCGTATCATTCGTATACACGTTAACAGTAAAGCTAGTGATGTTTGCCGGGAGAAACACTTCATTGCTCACTATGCTTACTGCCCCTTGGTACACGATAAGACCGCAGTATGTGATTGTGACATTATAATTACCATAGCTGGTCAAGTTTAAGCTGATATCTGTACCCGAGCCACTAATATTCCTGTTAAGGGTAACTGACGGTGTACACACCAACCATTCTTTCACCAATGAATTATTCCGGTAATCCCTTATGTGTATAGTTACGTTTACACCAGCTCCTAGTTCTGCAAAGTTTCTCTCATGCATAAAGGCATAAGCCTGCATGGAAAGCATGCTGAGCAGCACTAACGTAATAATGCAGGCATTGGGTATTAATTCCTTAATCTTCACGTTAATTTTGATTCCTTAGACGAGATATAAAACGTTAGCGTATGTCGCCACATACAGCTATGCGCGTCATACACGTACCACCAGGAGTATTAGGAGGCATTTGCCATGTGCACTACACGCGATCTCGTAGGCCCGAAACTTAGTGGAGTAATTTTTCGCTGTTTCCTGCGTTTAGCCACTAAGCGTGTATCCTCCTCATCCTTAAAGCCGCGACTTGAAACTCATGCATGCTGAAAACACGTGCTACTGTGCGTGCTAAAGCGCTTACATGCTGAGAGATGCAGCATAGCAGCTAGCGCTGTTATAAAAAAGTAAAAGCTTTTTAAGCGTAGACATCTTATCTCTGTGACTCAGTATGTCTACTGATCAGTCATCGTTAGCAAAGTATCAGCAGACATTGGAAGAGCTTAGAGCAGTGACGCTTACCTTGCAGCAGCACAAAGGAAGATTACTAGAAATAGAGAAAACACTTAAGTCACTAGAGCAGACACAGTCGCAGTACGTATACAAAGCTATGGGGAATTTGTTTATTCAAACCCCAAAGGAGGAAGTAATTAAGGAACTTAACTCAGAGAAAGAGCTGCTACAGCTAAGGATTGAGGAATTCTCTAAGCGCGAGAAACTTCTCCGCGAAAGACTTACATCTCTAGGGAGACAGTTAAGATCTCCTGCAGGTCCTGGAGGAGCAGGTTAATGGCAGATGTTGCGCGCGCACCCTCATCTGCGCCTGTCATTTGTTGGTCGGGGTGCCCCTCACCGCCTGCTGGCTTGGGGTGTCATGGGGTCTACTCCTTGCGGAGCTTCACACCCTCCTCGGTCCCGCGCGCTGGAGCCCCGGCGGCTTGCGGGCCGCATTTGCGGTTCCCCGCCCCGCTGGGGAACGGGAGAGTTTAAGAGGAAGCCTGTGTGCCTCTTCATGAAGCCCCTGTACTCTGTTGCCAGTCTGCCCACCTCGTACTTCGCGTCGTCGCTCTCCTCGTACGTGCTCTCCAGCCGCTCCAGGTAGAGCACTGGTAGCCTCGCTACGGTGCACCTGTCCCTGTCCCATGTTATCCCACACTTGGGGCACCGGTGTGTCCTCGGCGCTATCTCTGCACCCCAGGCGCCGCATATCGGGCACTGCTTACCACTGCTGCGCAGCAGCTTCATCGTTGCCCCCTCATATAGGCACAGGTTGCGGATATACCTCCTTGCCCTTAATAGGGTTCTTGTAGGGGTGTGCCTCTAAGCGTATTCGAGTCGATGGGGTCAACGAGCACTGCTACATGCATGTTTGCCGATCTAGCTTCCCTTACTACCTTCCTCAGGTCGCCTACGAGCCGCCTAATGAACTCGTCGTTCTCCCTCCTCTCCCTGCGCTTTGCTAGCGCACTGAGCTTCCTCGCCCTCTCGGGTGTCATCGCTAGCGGGATCCGTGCTAATGCTTCGCGCGCCTCCCTCGAGGGCTTGTCAGCGAAGCTCTGGAGCAGGGAGATCACGCGCTCGCGGTACCCATGGTTCGGGGGACGGTAGATTCTGAAGTGAGTCAGCCTCCACTTCCCATCGTAGTCGAAGACCGCGACCACGAAGCCGTATGAGCTGTTCTCATCGACGCAGACGAGCCTAAGCCTGCCGCCCCTGCCGAGCGCTGAGTAAGCCTCCTTATGCGCTATGACGCGCAGGAATCCTCGGCGAGTGACTTGCAACGTGAACTCCGGCCTTGGGTTGAGCTCGTTCTCCTCGACCAGCGCTTCGACTATGCTTTCCCGCAGCGGCACTTTCACGTTGTAGCTGGGTACCCGTAGCTCACGCCTGCGCAGGTCGATGACGCACGGCGCCGCTGTGTTCCCCCTCGCGCTCCCATCGGGCATCGTGAAGCGCACCAGCAACGTTATCGCTGGAGGGTTGGGCGCCGTCCGCTTGCCAGCTTCCTCGCGCATCTTTAAGACGTTCCCCCACTCCTCTAGCCACTCATCCCTGTAGCACAGCGCTCCCTTCGTCCTAGTCTTGCCGTCAGCGAAGTCCTGAAAGAACCGCTTAAGCTTCGGCAGGTTTTCGCTGCTAACGCGCACCCTGAAGACCCTGAACCCACCCCTCCAATTACCCTT
>JAJHRM010000085.1 GCA_020832965.1 Thermofilum sp.
CCATGTACACAACCCACGCGAACGCCGGCTCCGTGTACAGGTCCACGATGAAACCCCTCCTCTCCAGCGTGACCGTGTACGGCTCGGCCACGGCTATGCGGAAGCCCCGATCGCGCAGCGCGCGCACCGCCCTCGCGACGCACCCCCTTTCGATCAAGACGTCCAGGTCCACGGAGACGTGCTCCACCGGCCTCCTGAACTTGTAGAGCGCGTACTCGAGCCCCCGCAAAGCGTTAACGACCTCGACCGCGTTCCTGAGGAACCAGCGGTAGCGGGCCTCCTCCCGCAGCAGCTCTTCCTCCGGGCCCCCCAGCGCCCTGAGGTAAGCCAGGTAGAGCTTGTTCAAGCGGGCCCTCTCGGCAAGCCGAGAGGCCTCGATGGCGCTGCCGGGCCTGTACGAGCCGCCGAGAACCCTCAGCAGCTTCAGTGACTCCGACTCAGGCACTCCAGGACACCCCTCGCGACGTCCAGCGGGCCGTTGGCGCCGGTGTCGATGCTGCACCGCGCCACGCACCCGGCCAGCACTTTGTAGGCGGCGAGCTCCCGTATGAGGAAGCTGCGGGGCACATCCGCCCTACCAGCGAGCGCGCCCAGGTCCGCGTAGAGGTACACGGGCCCCTCCCTGCGGGCCAGCCTGAGCAGGAACCCGCCGCAGACGCCGCGGAGGAGCGAGGGGGAGTCGAGCGTGGACACGAGCCACACGAGGAAGTCGAGGGAGCCCCTATCGCACACGAGGAAGGCGCAAAGCCTCCGGAGGAGGGACCTCGCGAGCAGGTGCGGAACAAACGACCAGAACTCGACGAGCAGCCAAACGTCCCTGAGGCCCTTGGGGACGCAGACGCCGTAGTAGGGGTTGCAGCCGCCCCGG
Organism: Thermofilum sp.; assembly: GCA_020832965.1. Next base: position 869 of record JAJHRM010000085.1, read on the forward strand.
AAAGCGCCGAAGCGCGAGAGGAGGCGGGCGAGGAGCGAAGCCAGCAGGTGCGAACCCCTCAACCAGTGGGTGCAGGTGGGGCCGCGGAGCGAGAGGAGGGAGGCCAGGAGGCGGGCGGCGGTGGTCTTACCGGAGCCGTCCGCACCCGAGAGAACGATGAAAATTCTTGTGGGCGCTCCCTCGAGCACGCTAAACGCTCGAAGATCGCGCGCTATAGCGCTTAAGACACGCAGGTTGCAGCGCGTAGCCGCTTCTTAATGCATCTGACGAGACCGAGCTGCTCTTTGCCAAGACCATGTCTCCTGTAAAACTCCTCGCCGCTCACGATCTCGCACTCAAAGTCCTTCGAAAGCTTCTCGAGCAAAACCTGCACGGGGATCTTCGTGATGTAAGCGTGGTACTCGAAGAGTATCTCGTCGAACAGCCTCACGTGCTCGTAATCGTTGAGGATCACGTCATACTCGCAACCCTCGCAATCCATCTTGAGAACCGCACCCTCACCGATACCGTACCTTTCCACGATCTCGCCCAGCGTGACCGCATCGACCTCACCAGCCTCGCTAAACCTATGAAATGTTCCTATGGTCTCTTCATTAACGCGCTCAACACGTATTTTGCCGGGCTTGCTCGCCAGGCCGGCGTTGAGCGGGACGATAACGCCCTCAAGGTTGTTGAGCCTGATGTTTTCGAGCATCTCAGCGTAAGCCCCCAGGTGCGGCTCAATCGCGATCACCCTCTTCGCACCCTTAAGCGCGAAGTAAATAGCCGAATCGCCAACGAAAGCACCAACATCGACGACAACCTTATCCTTAACGCTCAACGACTTATATGCGCGCGCGCTTAAGTATATCGTTGACTCCCTTGCGCTCGGATATTGCACCAACGTATGTAAAGAATTCACCTTGAATGCCGTATCTTTCCCAAATATAGCGCTTTGCGTGGTTCCTCTCTATTGGTTTAAAAATCTCGTCAATACCCGGATAAATCACGAAAATCTTTGAATACTTTATTCCTAGCCAGTGATGTATTGCATACTTAGAGAAGCCGGATACCGTGGTGATCACCACATCATCTCTTAAACGCGAGACCTCTCCTAGAAGCAGGTACCTTGGCATCAATCTAAGTTTGTAACCTAAAGCTGTCGGCGTACTAAGAAAGTGAACATCATGTATCACAACGTTTATCGGTCTTGGAATTGTAAACAATGCGGTAACATGCGTGAATGTTCTAGGATGAGGTATAAAGAGGAGATCTGCATCGAGCCTCTTAATAGCTTTTAAGATGTTAGAAATAATGTTACCAAAGTCTCTAAGCCCAGATGTTTTCGTTAATGGATATTTGACTATATTTACCTTACCGCTTCTCATAAGATGTTTCAATAGGTTTATCGTGAAATAAAAAATACCACGTTTCCTATGATAATCGATATAGAGCATAGAAGTATCAAAGAGGATTCTCATTCTTTAATTCTAGAAAGCCTCGCTTATCGTTACAAAACGTGCCTTTAATACCTTCAATGCTGCTAGCATTATGTCTAGCTTTGCCCTGCTTGGAAGGTGCGCATATAGAACTAAAATGTTCAGCTTTCTCAGTCTTATTAATTCGTAAATATTGGAAAGTCTAAGATTGAAAGCTGCGATGCAACCATGTTCATCAAGAAGGTTGTAGTTTTTAGCAGAGCCTATGTACGTGGTCCTAATTACCCTATACACCTGTCTAGCTAACCTAGCTGCTGTCTCACTATGGGGCCCGTATGGGTATGCAAACGAGGTCACCTCATTATTCAGCAGTTCACTTAAGTACTTCTTGCTCTCCACGAGCTCCCTACGCATCACGTCCTCCGGTGCTCTAACCATATCTATGTGAGTCACCGTGTGACTGCCAATCTCGTGTCCCATCGACGCTATTTCCTTAATTTCACTTGGTCTCAGTAGTCTTCTACCCATGAACTCCCTAAGCCCGGTGATAACGAAGAACGTGGCCTTAACACCACGCTTAGCCAAGTAACGCGCAATCGATAGCTGATCCCTATAACCATCATCAAACGTAAGCGCAACAAACATAAACCATCGCTTACTTAATTAAATGGACACATCATATTAACAATTTTACTAAGTCTTTGAAGAACAGCTTGATAACTTAAGTTCTTAACAGCAAACTCCCTCGCTCTAATGCTCAATTCATTCAGTTCTTTTCTTATATCTATTATTTGTTTTACAACATCTAAATAATCATCATCCTTAACCTTAATGTATAATGACTCGTAATCCTTCATTGACGGGCTGGGTCCTCCGATAACTGGTGTCCCTGATGCGAGCGCCTCCAGTAATGTCGCCGGAGGTTCGGTCGGGTATGAGTTACGTATGGGTAGTAATAACACATCAACAGCGTTGTATACATACCAAACAGGTACAGTTCTCTTAACTATTAAAGAGTTCTTCTTTAAAGCTATCTTAATGCTTACCATAACATCTCTCGTGATATTATCAATTCTGAGATATGTAATGAGGAACTTAATGTCATCGCCGCCAAGCTCGGCGGCTAGCTTGGCCACCACATCAAATCCCCTGTTAACGTCAATGTCACCAACATAACCGATTATGATTTTGTTGGATGGCAATCTTAGTATGCGCCGTGTATATTCTTTTTCTCTCGGTTTGAATAATTCTATGTCAACTGGTGGATATATAAAAACACCATTGCTGAAAAGATTAGTTATTCTTCTCGAAGTTCCAATAACAATCTTTGAACCGCGCTCTATCAAGGCTTCTTTGACCTTCCAGTTGCTATGCACGGCTGGTAAATAAGAAAATTGATAGGATATCACTACTTTTTTCAACCCAAATAGACCAACCAGCGAAGTTAAGGGCTTGTTCACGTTTAGTAAATGAGCCACTTCGCAAGTTGCACAAGAAGTAAGTGCGAGCTCGTAAAGGTAAAGTAAATATTTGCCCAAGTATTTACGTGGTAGAACACGTTTGACAGTATCTACGACTAGCAGTTTATCGCTATAAATCATCTTGAGAACTTTTACGAACCCTCTGGCAAACGCCGCTTGACCCTCTTTAAGCGTTGGATGCCTTAGAAATGCGCAAGCTTTCTCATTAGGCATGCATAAAGAGCCTTGACCGTCTTCTCCCATGTAAATTCTCGAGCCCTGTTTAATCCCTTTTCACTCATTTCTTTAAGTAAATCATCATTGTTCAATACCCAATCTACTGTTTCGGCGATTTCTCTAAGAGATGTGGGTTTCACAAAGATTGCAGCGTCTCCTGCAACTTCCCTTACCGCAGGTTCCTCAAACGCTATTACAGGTGTTCCGCATGCCATAGCTTCTAGAACCACGAGCCCGAAGCCCTCGTGAAGCGTCGGGTAAAGCAGCACGTCAGCCATCGAGTAGAGCCTCGCTAGCGCGTGCTCGGTGAGCTTCGGCAGGTAGTAGACGCCCGGAGCTTTTACGACGCGAGGCCCTCGGACCAGCAGCCTGGACTTCGTGCGCAAGCGGCGGAAGATCGCGATGGATACTTTGACTATGTGAGGTTTTGTCGCAACCGTGAGGATCACCTTCTGCTCGCTCCGCTTCCGTGCACAGGCCGGTTTGTATATGGTGTGATCCACCCCGAGCGGGACGACGCAAGGGTCTATGGTGTATTCCTTAATGGTGGAGGCTGCGGCATTCGTGGGGGAGAAAAACGCGTCGATAAAGGGTTTGGCAAAGTTTAGCGAAAGCGTCCTCCGCAGCCTTTGCTCGAACGGGCTTCTTCCCGTATCTCTAGCGGTTAAGTAGGTGTGGCTGATCGATCTTATGTCGTGGATAAAGGCCGCCGTAATCGCTCCTCTGAGTTTAGCCTTAGCTAGGCAGGGCAAGTACGCGGATGTCGAATCCATCCCTATAACTATGTCGGAAGAGCGCTCGTTTGTGCACACTTTAGCACCCATTATCTTAGCAATATTTCTGGCAATTTTTAAATGGCTTTCGTTTCTATCTCTAATAAGTATGCTTATTCTAAGCATCTTTCTATAAATATATTTATTTTTTCCATAATATTTTTGAAAGATAAAGTATTTTTAACAATTTCTTTGCATTGAATCGAGTACTCCTTAAGGGTTTTTTGGTCCATTAGCAACCGCGCTAACGCGCTGGCGAGGTCGCTCAGTTCGACGTCTCTCACTAATGTTTCGTCGACTAGCTTTATTAGATCCCTAGATCCTGTGCGCTTAGTGACCACGGGGACTACGCCTAGCGCCATAGCCTCCACTACTGAGATCGAGAACGCGTCGAAGAGCGACGGTTGCAGGTATAGGGAGCATCTCCTAAGTAGCTTGAAGAGCTCAACGCGCGGGAGACGCCCCACGATATTCAGGTACTCTTGGACGCCGAGCCTCTTAGCTCTAGCCGCAATTAATCGGCTTACGGGCTCCTCCTCTGTACCGCCTGCCAGTATAAAGCGCGTTTTAATGCCTTCGTTTTTTAGCGCAAACGCGATATCAGGTATCATGTGCAAGCCTTTTATCGGTAGGAATGCACCGCTGAAACACACCCAGTGTTCTCTCGCGTCGCTGCTCATCTTGAACAGCGCCTCGAGCTCGGGCGGCGAAGGGTAAAGAACCACCGAGTCTCTGCCTAGCAGCTCCTTCACTAAGCTCGAAACCGATACCACGAGATCTGGCATCGCGTAGATGGCGTAAACCGCAGGTTTCAAGATGGCTGGTGAGCAAGCTACGGCAGCCCACTTCCTATGGAATACTCTTCGTGCTGCGCCGAATACTGTAGGCTTGACACCTTCTGTCAGAAGCACTCCTCCACGTTCTAAAGGTTGAAGGGTTGGTGCCCGAAGGCTAACTATTTTCACTTTATGACCTAAAGCTTTCATGGCCTTCAACCATGTAATGTGACCTAAATGGGGTGTCCTAAAGGTTAGATACGTTATCGTAACCATATTGTCCAAATTCCATTCTTATAAATCACGCTATATTGATTGTCATATGCTTCAATGATATTTACGAGAAGATTTTTTGAAATATCAAGCCTATAGGTATTGAAAGTTTTGTAGAACGTTGCAATGCAGTCGCACTGAGCTGTTTTACTCTTAGTAAGCGCAGGCAAGGGCTCCACGTTGATAGGACGCGCGTCTGCGCTGTACAGCCAGAAGTAGAAATCTAGTAGCACGTGAGCGCCCGATGCGCATACTCTCGTGTGTACTGCAGTGTATTTCGCTAAGAACGTCGCCTCGAACAAATCGTTCGCTGTTGGGAACGCTATTGGCGAAAAGCCCCACTTGACGACGGGCGACAGCGTAAGCAACAGCAAAGCAGCAGCGTACGCCGCATTCCTGTACCATGCGCTTTCGATAATTGATACCAGCACCGGCAACGCGGTGCTCACGTAGATCGAATACGGCACCATCCCCCACCTATTCATCGCCAGCGCTACTGCTTGCAACGCCACAAGAATGTAATACAAGGCTGCCCAGCCGAGCTTCGCGCCGCGCTCGCCCCTTTCAGCGCCAAATATAATCATCATCGATGCTATAAACCCGATGAGGAATCCTATAAATATCGTTAATTCTCTGAGATAATTATAAAGCTTCATTACAGGATTGATTGTTGGAACTATTAGCGTAGGTAGCGGATTCGCCGGCTGCTCTATAAGCGCCATCAGCTGCACTATTGCTGAGTAAAGGCTACCGGATGCATAAAGCACGAGATTCACTACGAACCAGGCTGCGGAAGTTAATATCGCTAACAACATAAACCTTTTATCAAACATCGCTATTGCTAATAGCATTATCGGTACAATAAGCGATGTTGGATCTGAGACCAGGAATGCAGCGTAAATTACCACGTAAACAATTAGAGAATTCTTCTCAAAGAACCCTCTCTTGCGCTCTAATGATGCATTGTACAGTAAAGTTGTGAAAAGAGATAAGTAAGAAGCCCAAGCAAAAGGTGTCCTTCCATAATTAAATGGATTTAATACAGCTGCTAATACAATTGAAGGAACATATATTGATTTATAGAATTTACGTCCAATGGTGAGCAATGGTAACAGATAAAATACTGGTAATAGCATCTGCACAGCGATTACACCGTGCAAAGGGTTAAGCCCACATATTACGGCGAAGGCAGCTGAGAAGTACGCGTGTCCGAGCGACGAGAACTCACCCTGTAGCGGCGCAACGTGCCCGAACAGCGCGCCTTTTACCGCTTCTCCAACAAAGCCCAGTTGATCGTTGTAAAGGGGTAGTGACCTCATGTACACCGCATAAGGCGCTGTTAAGAGTAGGAACCAGAGGATGAACGACAAGGCTATACAGTAAAAATCGTTATTCAAACGAGATAATAATAGTAACATAACTGTTACTATTGTTACTGCACTCGCATAAACAGAATCATCATATAAAAAGAACGGACTTTGCGTGACTACATCAACATGTAAGCTATTCAAAGAGATTAACGATAGCGTGAGCATTACAGTTGCAAAGCTAATGGCCAACCAGCCAACCAATGGCAAGGCTCGCTCGGAAATCGTTTTCATCCCTCGACGACTTTCTCGTATAGGGTAATGTACTCCTTAGCTATAATTCTCCAATCGAACCTTTTGGCGTATTCAACGCCTCTTGTCGAGTACTCTTTCCATTTGTTTAAGACCTCATCAACCGCTTGGAGCAGTGACTTAGCATCCTTGAAAAGTAGCCCGGCCCTTGATTCTGATATATGTTCACGCCTAGCATCATTTCTATCATAGGCGATGACAGGCGTACCTGTAGCGAAGGCTTCTACTATCGGCAGACCGAAACTTTCATGTTTCGAAGTTAGTAAGTAGAAATCAGCGCTGCAGTATAATTTTGGTATCTCATGGTATGGCATATAATCCAAGCTTAATATACCGTCATAGTTATAGTTTATATTACGGGCTAGTAAAATAGCATTACGATATTTACGTCTTATTATTTTGAAACATTTAATCAACAAATCCCTACCTTTAAGGTTGTTGTAAGCCGTTAGATTCAAGATTACAGGATAATGAAAACCTGATTTATTCGACCTTCGGAGGCACGGCTTAAAGAGCTCAAGATCAACACCATTCGGTATCACCTTCCCTGAAATGCCGAATAGCTTAATCAGCTGCTCATTCGCATAATTAGAGACTGCGGTTATAAAGCGTATCCTTGGCAGTACCCTCTTGTACGCATACCTCAGGCCTATGTTCACGATTTTACCTTTAATTCCGGGCACATAGAGTGTTGGCGCATATCCATGCCATGTAAAGATGACATTGCGAATGTTCTGTTCAACAGCGACTTTGGCATAGGGATATGATGTGTGTATGTGAATGACGTCGTAGTACTTCTTTTCACTAAGTAGCTCTTCAGGCCTTAGTTTTATGAGATGTACGTGCTTAGGAGGTTCAACCCTTAAGACTCTGGCTGCCACTGTGACCTCCACTCCGTGCGCTGTCAAGTATTTACTTAGGTTATCTACGACCGTCTTAAACCCTCCTGGCTCGTAGTATCCGAGGATCATTAATACTCGGATCCCCATACGTCAAAGACCTTCGTGTAGTACAGGTAAATCAATCTTTTAGCTAAGTAAGGGCTTAGCAAGTATGTAAGCCCGAGGATGATCGAGGCAAGGCGGGTTATAGTCGTACCGTCCAAGAGGTTTACCGCGGCCTTAGCCAAGTACTTACCCCACCCACCATATATGCCACCTATGATCGTTGCTTCGTCGTATCCGACGTACTCACCGAGCCCAATGCGGTTTGCTAAAGCGACTAACATGTGCCTAGCCAAAGCATGTCTTGCCGCATTCTTAACGGCTTTAACAAAGCGAACTGTTGGATTCTTCACGGCTCTAACGCTACTAGCGCTCGTTCCAGAAACCCTATAGTACGTTAACCGCCTAGGGTCGTGAAGTATTGTCCCCTCCTCTGCGAGGGCCAACATAAATAACAGCACGTCAACGAGGTCTGGGAAGAGCCTAATGATGCTAGCCCACTTCATCGCGAAATCCTTTCTAACGGCCATAGAGCTTAACCTAAGCCCAAGGCGCCACCCATAGCGCTTAAACACCTTTAACTTATCCTCATGAGCGCTTGCGACGACGCTCTCGAAAATATTAGTCTTCTCAACTAACTTGTCGCACACCAGCTTACACGATTCATCAATTGTCACGACATTATTATGGTAATAAATTAGGGAGGGATTTGCTTTGAAAGTCTTCTCAATAATCTTTAATCTTTCTGGGACATACATGTCATCGTCTTCGAGGAAAGTTATTACATCGCCGTTCGCCATTCTGGCGCCTAGCGCGACTTTCGCTCCTATCGAGGCGATGTCAGCAAGTATGCTTTTACCGCTCAATTTTCTGACAAGACAGTCAGCGTATTTGTCTTTGAAATTCTTAATTACAATGAGTTCATAATTATCCTCTATAGCCATGGAGTTAATAATACTTTTAAGCGCATCTTTTATGAACTCTCTTCTATTATATGCTATGACTATGACGCTTATGAATGGTTTAACCATTTAGAAACTTCTTAGACTCTATGCGTAAATAGCATTACAAAAAGGCATTGATTTTCCTAATATAACCATTAGCATATTTAGCAAGGATAGGCTCTTAGAGACTCGCATATGAACTTCATCGCGCGCAGCTAGCATTCATGAAAACGGCTTATAGCTGATCGTTTGAATCTTCATGCCCGCTACGTCAGTAAACGTTTAAATCGAAATTTTAGTTTCTGTTATTTTTGCAATTCTTTGATAAGCTCATGAGCTGTGAATCTGACCGCTTCCCTTGAGCTCATGCTCGGCTTGTAGCCCAGCCTCTTTATCTTCTCGATCTTGAGCGCGATTTTCTTCACGTCGCCGGGCCACCCTACTCCGTGGAGCACGGGCTTGTACACTTTTTTTCACGCCGGTGAGCCCCATCGCCTTTATTACTTCGTCCGCGACCTCGTTGACGGTGATCCAGTCCTCGCTGGCCACGTTGTACACGTTGAAGCCCTGCCCGCTCTTCCTCCAAGCGGTCATCGTGGCCTCGACGGCGTC
>JAJHRM010000007.1 GCA_020832965.1 Thermofilum sp.
GCGCTCCCTTCGTCCTAGTCTTGCCGTCAGCGAAGTCCCTGAAGAGTCGCTTAAGCTTCGGCAGGTTTTCGCTGCTAACGCGCACCCTGAAGACCCTGAACCCACCCCTCCAATTACCCTTACCCCTCTCCGCACCCATATTCCCACCCTCCGTTGGCGGCGCGTGCGCCTGAAACTTGACGTATGCGCGCTCTAGTAGGAGAAGCCAGGAGAAGACCAGTGGGGTCCTTACATAATCTCTCTTCTACCCGTTTTTAGGAGCTGCAGTTTAGCTTTTCTTCTATACTCTCCGTACTTGTCTTCAGGGGAGAACTTCGCTGGGTGAGGCACTTTTAGCGGTCCACCGCAACGGGGACATTTGTCTTGCTGTAGTGTGTACAGTTGACATCTGGGGCAGTACCTAAGCAATCCTTTTCTGGTCAAGCCCCTCCCCTAGGTTGTTGAGACGCGTTTGTAGGTAAAGACGCACCCCTCTCCTTGTGCCTTTTTCTCCATACTGGAGATGACCTCAGCAAGTATTTTCTCTCCCTCTTTGTAGCTTGCCGCCTCTACGTCCAGCCTATACTTAGGCGCGCCTAAGGTATATACTCTTACCATTGAATCGCTTGAAAGGTTAACTTCTTGTTCCCAACCCGTTAACACAGCTTTTATCCCATCTATGCCCCTAGATAAACATTGCAGCTTGATCTCGACCGCCAGCTTAACTTTCTTGGGTTTAATTGCCTGCTTGGAGAGTTCTGTGACGATTTTTGCCCATTGCTTGACTACTCCAGCCTCGAGTAATGCCTCCTCTCCACGGACACTAGCTTCCTCTAGTCCTCTATAGATCTCGCCGTAGTGGTCTTCGAGTTTCCACCCAACCTCCAGGTAAGCGACATCTAACGTTTTCTTGAGCTTTGAGGCTGCTAGCTCGAGAATTTTCTCGGCTCTCTGGGCTCTTTTCCACTCGATCATCTTTTCCTTTCTCTCCTTATCGGAAACTCTTCTGAGCGAGACATCTACCAGTTTTTTATCCTTATCAACTCTTATAACCTTGAGAACGTACTTGCGACCAACCTTTAGAACGTCTCTTATGCTTTTAAACCACGAGTGGCTCACCTCCCCCAATGGTATATATGCCTTCAAGCCGTTGAACTCGTCTAATGTAACAAAAGCACCGTGGTCCTGGATTTCAGCAACCGTCCCAACGACTAGCTCATTTAGGTCTGGAACTTGCTCCCTTCTCCGCACCATTTAGCCGTTCACCTTCAAAAGGAACTTAAAGAAATAATATATATGTGCTTCGTAAGCTATTTTGGTGTCCCTAGTGGATGCCCCAGTCTCTCCTTAGATTGCCTGGGTCAGATTAAAGATGCTTCTCAGCGGCATGGTCTTCGGCAAGTTGTGAGAACATTACCCGGACGCAATCTGCGCTGCAATAGTGCCTTGTTCGAGAATTCCTGGAAGTTGCTGCAGTAGGCGACTCCAAGAGGACCTATCTTGTTCTTTTCCCCGCTAATTAACTCGAGGAAAAAGGTTTGGAAGAATCAGCGGAGAACTTCCACAATTTCAGCTACTATTAGGGCTCGCCCACCAGTTGGCTCGACGAGGATTTTTCCACATTTGGGGCACTTGACTTTTATCGATGCATGGCTATACGTGACTATCTGCGTACCACAGTCTGTGCAACGAATCTTAATGAATCTGGTTGATGGTTGAGGGATGAGGTCAGGATACTTTTCCACCTACTTCACCCTCTCGACTATTTCGAGCTTCTTGAGACGAATTCCAACCTTATGATGAATGTAACCACACACTTTGCACTTCAGCTTTAAAACCTGCTTCTTGGTTACCTTTGCCGTTCTTTTCTGCTCGGGCTTACGCTTAGAGCCGTAACCTCTCTGCTTCCTCAAGTACCGCCTCTGCCCCTCAGCCAGCGTCCTCCTTTTACCTGCCTTGTAAAGTGTCACCTCGTGCTCCGTATGCGCTTTGCACCTAGGGCAGTATGTACGCATAACACTGGGAACTTTCATTCGGTCAGCCTCAAACAGTTTTTTCCCCTTTAGATTTAAATATTTTATTGCATCCCGCTGCACGAAGAGCGCATGCTTGCCGAGCGAGAAGCTTATATACTCGTTTTATACCACATTTTTCGCAAAAGGTGTGAAATATGTCTGAAAAGAAGCCGCATTTGAATCTCGTAGTGATCGGACACGTAGACCACGGCAAATCGACCCTGATGGGCCGTTTCCTGTACGAGGTAGGGGTCGTGGATGAGCGCACGATTAAGGAATACGAAGAGGAAGCCAAGAAGCTGGGTAAGGAGAGCTTCAAGTATGCATGGGTACTCGACCGCCTGAAGGAGGAGCGTGAAAGAGGACTCACAATCGACCTGGGGTTTTACAAGTTCGAGACGCAGAAGTACTTCTTCACATTGATCGATGCGCCCGGCCATAGGGACTTTGTCAAGAACATGATCACAGGTGCAAGTCAGGCTGATGTCGCCCTGCTTGTCGTATCGGCTAGGGAGGGAGAGTTTGAAGCGGGAATTAGTCCAGCTGGTCAAACGCGAGAGCACGTCTTTCTCGCCAAAACGATGGGTGTTGACCAGCTAATGGTAGCAGTCAACAAGATGGACACTGTGAATTACAGTAAGGAAAGGTACGAAGAGATAAAGAACCAGCTTGTGCGACTTCTAAAAATGGTTGGTTACAAAGTAGAGGAGATTCCATTTATCCCCACTTCGGCGTGGGAGGGGGTCAACGTTACTAAGAGAAACCCAGACAAAACACCATGGTATGAGGGGCCATGCCTCTTGGAAGCTTTTGACATGTTCAGGGAACCACCAAGACCGATAGATAAACCGCTCAGAATTCCAGTTCAGGATGTCTACAGCATAAAAGGTGTTGGAACAGTCCCCGTCGGCCGCGTTGAAACAGGGGTATTGCGAGTAAACGACAAAGTAATAATTAATCCACCCAAGCTCGTCGGGGAGGTGAAGTCAATTGAAACCCACCACACTCCCATACAGGAGGCCATTCCCGGAGACAACATAGGATTCAACGTTAAGGGCGTCGAGAAAGCACAGATCAGACGTGGTGATGTAGTCGGGCATCCAACGAACCCCCCAACAGTCGCCGAAGAGTTCACTGGAAGAATATTCGTGTTGTACCATCCCACGGCTATAGCCGCTGGTTACACCCCAGTTTTACACGTTCACACGGCAACAGTGCCAGTAACATTCGAGGAATTACTGCAGAAGCTTGACCCGCGTACCGGCAGCGTTGCAGAAGAGAAGCCGCAATACATTAAACAAGGCGACTCCGCAATCGTAAGATTTAAGCCGAGGAAACCTGTTGTCGTTGAGAAGTACAGCGAGCTTCCACAGCTTGGAAGGTTCGCGATACGCGACTCCGGCAGGACGATAGCAGCAGGAGTTGTCATCGATGTAAAGAAGGCCGAAGGCTACTAACAAGCTTCTCCTTTTTAGCGAAAAGTAAATAAGCATTCATTTTTCACTTTTCTGAGTGAGTTTGATGCCAAGCAAGGTTCGCATACGTCTAAGCAGTCCAAGTATTGAAGATTTAAACGCGGTCTGCGAGGAAATAAGGCAGATCGCGCAGAAAACAGGTGTGAAAATGAGGGGGCCAATACCACTCCCAGTTGAGAAACTCAAGGTAGTAACAAGGCGCGCACCCTCTGGGCAAGGCTACGAGACATTTGACAGATATGAGATGCGAATTCACAAGCGGCTGATCGACCTAGATGCAGACGAAAGAGCTACTAGACTTTTATTGAGAACTAGGGTACCGCCAACAGTTAGGGTAGAGATCGAGGTTATCTAGCATACTGTCTCACTGTTCCTTTTGCTACTTGCAAAGTGGCTGGCACACAAGTGACGAAAGCATTGACCATGGTAAACCCGAAAAGTGGGCACAACTCGGCCCCGGTAGGTCATAGCATGGGCTACATCAATCCATCTAAGCGCTCTATTAATCTATCTAAATGTCTTGAACCCTAGCATGTCTAATCTAAGCATCGCGCGGTATATGAGGGCGAATAGCTGGGAACATTCATGAAAAATATACACTGGCAGGGCTGCTACCACATCTTGCAATCAAACGCGCACGCGCTATAAACTCTTTCTTCGCACACTACTTCATACTTGATGCCGTATGTGTTTCGGCTGTCAAGGTTAAGATTGGTGAGGCTTTTGAGACTAGGATTTTGAGAGTAACAAACTGGAACATACTATTACTGCAGAGCTCCTAGGTGCTTTTAGTGCACACCGCCACAATAGCAATATGGTTATATGGTTATCATGTTATACAACTCAACGGACGAAGTGTTTTAAAACTAGCAGAACGAGACACAGAATGGAGGAAAGCACTCAAACAACTAGCACGAAAACAAAACCTGTAGCCGAAAATACCAATGCCACACAAGCTACTCGAGCCCGCAGAAAACCCACCCCTCACACAAAAAATTTAAACCCCAAAGATGGTTTTCTTTTAGCGCGCGGGCCCGTGGCGCAGTCAGGAAGCGCGGCGGCCTCCTAAGCCGCAGGTCCCCTAGAGGGAGCGGAGGTCCCGGGTTCGATTCCCGGCGGGCCCGCCATGCGGATTTCTTGCCTTTCCCGCTGCTTTTTATAAGGAAAAGCGGCATTCACGCCAGGGTTACTCGACACACTCGATAATCATTTGTGTACTAATATCGGCGTATTCCGTAGCTGTGCTTAAGCCCAGGGGGTCATCAACCACTACTGTAAACGGATACTGTGCCTTTAGTGCCTCTAGAATTTTCTGCGATACCTGAGTAACATCACTTCCCGTAAGAACCTTTAACCTTATAAGAGCATCATTGAATAATTGCAGTATACCCTCGATGTTTGTGATGAACATTTCAGCATCCACTCCCGGCTTTAGTTCTAGGCCTAGTTCAGGTATGTATATCCTGGCAGTAGGGGATCTAAGGACCTTTACGTAGAGGTCTTGGCTTTTTTCGACCCTTATGTATAGTCTCCGGTGTTTCCTAAGCGTTAATGGCACTATGTCGTTGCGTCTGTAGCCGCAATGCGTACACTTCTTCGAGACAATTAGAGCTCTTCCTATAAGGGGCAATTCGTACTCTACCTCTCTAATCAGCATCTTCCCACCACATACTGGGCACTCTATCTCGAACTCTTCGACGAGTTCCCCATAGTTAGTTACTTCGCTTTCCATAAGCTCACTGAGTCATCTATTGATACGCGTGATAAAAAAGTGTCTAGTGGTGTACGCAGCCTCCCATCTCCATTGTATTGCGGTGGTCCTTGCTGCGTACCCGGTGTTGCTTTGAGGCGCTCTCTGGGGGATCATTCCCTCTTCTGTTAAGCGCGGGAGCTCCTAGAGTTATGGCCGCGTAGCGGCTTTCCCTAGGGAACGCCGATATGCTAGGGTGCTTGGAGTGCTTCACCGGCCGCCGCTTTGGGGCTTGATGACGTATACTGTCGTTACATAGCGTGCGCTGTGTACACCCCCTATATAGGTCCATTAATTGGGAAAGCGCACCACGAGGTTAAAATAAGCCATAAGGTAAGATTTACCCCGACCACGGAACTGGCGCCACTGACGCTTGCCGAACTCTCCCGGGCTTGAGGGCACGACTAAAAAGTTTAGCTTCAAGCGTGGGGCGCAAGCAGAGAGGCGCGCTAGCGAAGTTAGGGTGGGAGCCGAGGGGGTTAACCATATAAAGGGGTCGATGCTGTTATTACTAGCGCATTTTAGTGGTGGAGGATGGCGAGCGACGAAAAGGAAGTTTTAGCAAGAATGGCCTCTCTGCTAAAGTCCGGTGCCACAATGCTTGAAACGCTGTGCCCAACATGCAAGGTTCCACTTTTCAGGCTGAGGTCAGGCGAGGTCGTCTGTCCAAGGTGTGGACAGAGGTATGTTATTGTGTCCAGTGATGAAGAGGAAAGTAGGGTTCGGACAAATATGGTACTATCGGGTTTGGAGCAGGCAGCAGTACAGAAGATAAATGCTCTTATAATGTCTCTTTCATCCTCAGAGACATTCGACGAGCTATCAGAGATTGGGCGTGCACTAATAACGCTGTTACAAGTCATACAGCTGTGCCGTCAAATCAGGGGAGCAGAGAAAAGTGTTACCGAGAAAGGAAGGTAAGGAGAGACAAGTCATTTACACTGAAGAACGCTGGAGAGTCTTCTATGCCTTACGAAAAAAGGCATCGGAGGTTTTGGCATGCTTAGCGATGCTTCAACCAGCACCCTGCGTGATTGGAAGTCTAGCCAGGGGTGACACTCACGAGAAAAGCGATATTGACATATTCTTCGAGAAGGAAATTGCCCCCTCCCTAATTCTCACAGTACTTGATATGTGTAAGATGAGTCTTCTGTCTTATGAGATAGTGTGGGCTAGCCCCTCGACTTCTATCAAATTAATTCTTCAAATAGATACGAATGTGAAAGTGACTGCCCCCCTGAGCCCCCTATCCCCTAGTGAGAAAGAGTTTCCATTATATGCGGGCAGAATTTTTCTAGACGAGCTTAAAAGCGGATTAAGGGTTCCAGGGGTAAACAAGTTCTTGCAATTCATCGAGCCGACGGAAGACGGCCACATCGAGTGGTCAATCGTAGGTCGGGAAGAAGAGGCTGCGAAGAGACTAGGAATTTCGCTGCAGACAGTGCTAGAGAGGGAACATGTTAGGCTGAAAAGATTTAAGGAGGGGAAGAGCGGCTTTATTGTTCACGGAAAATTTGACCCAAGTTACCCAGTGGAGAGGGCGGTAGAGGAGCTTGCAGAGAAAAATCCGCTTTTCCGCAGAAAAATCTCAGGTGGATTCCCCTGAACCTTAATGCGATGGTTTTTTATTGCTATGGGTGTATCAAAAAAGGATGATGAAGGAGGTGATCTCAGACAAAAATGACGATGAACTATGGGGGGCTGAATAATCCACTCAGCGTATCTTTTTACAAGAAGAAGGGGCTTTCCGAGGAAGAATTCAGAGAGTTCGTAGAGCTTGCTCGAGAAATCGCCAATTATAATCCGAGTGGAAAAAGCTGGGTTCTCTCCATCAAGAAGATACGTGGTAAGGATAAGGAAGAACTAGCGAGGATCCTAGCCAGGCTTATGGACTTATCTACTCTTGACGAAAGAGAAGTTTCTCTTATATTGTCGCTTCATGCTGGTTCCCAGCAAAGGGTGAGGATTAGCCCCGACTTGAGACTTGACCAGTTGCCTAGAGAATTGTTAGAGAGTCTGCACGCTGATAAAGATCTGTTAGAAGCCATGGACTTTAATGAGGGTCAACCTAGAATAAAGTCTATAATCTTTGTTCCCAGGGTCATAGATGTTCTCCGAGGGAAATATGGTTTGGAAGTCGATTTTAACGATGAACTTCTTAGGGTAGAAGTTCGAAGAGAGAAAGGGGGACTGATCTGGCGCCTCAATTGTATGGACAGGATACTTTTCTCTAAAATCACCGAGCTGGGAACAGTAAAGTATTATATTGAAAAGGCAATTTTAAATGACGAAGGCGAATTCGAAGGCACCGAGCTAGTCGAGAGAGAAATGAGGGTTACTCGGATTAACTGGCAAAGGAAGGAGATTTTTACGCCGGCGGCGCTCCTGGATAGGTTCGAAAAGTTCTTTGAGGGTCATGGTTTTTCTATCGCAAAGCGGATAGAGGAAAGAGCACCTATAACGGTTCAGCTTAAGCGTAATTTTTCTCTTCTACCACACCAGGAGGAAGCTTATAAGTTATGGATGAGGAAACGTAGAGGAACAGTCGCTATATTTACGAGGGGTGGTAAGTCTTTCATAGCTCTTCAAGCTATTTATACTTTAAGACTTCCCACAATCGTCTTTGTCACGACAAAAGAGCTCCTGGAAACATGGATAAATTATTTCGAAAAGTACCTTGAAGTTCCAAGAAGTTTTATCGGAGTTCTCGGCTGTGGAGAACAAAAAATAAGAGAAATAACAGTAGCAACGTATACGAGTGCGACAAGGTACATAGACCTCATAAGGTCGCGCTTTGAACTTGCCATCTTTGATGAAGCACACCACGTGCCTGCAGTTACATTTAAGCAGGTAGCTTTGCAGATAGACTCCTTGTACAGGTTAGCTCTCTCAGCTACCCCTGAGCGAAGGGACAGGAATGAGGCGTTGCTCTTCGAGCTTTGTGGAGAGCTTCTCTACAAGCTCACATACGAGGATCTCGTCGCGCTGAAGGTTGTTGCGCCCATAGAGGTGATGGACGCCTACTTCGTTGAGGGACCCAGCGAGAAAAAGAAGAAGTTAATCGAAATACTTGAGAAACACATAGATGGAAAGGTAATCATCTTTACACAACACCTGCAGACGGCAAATGAACTTTACGAGGTTCTAAGGCAAAAGGGCCACAGGGCTGAACTCATAACTGGCGAGACTCCCGAATTAAAAAGGGAAGTTTCATTTAAAAACTTCATTGAGGGGAGAGCTAACGTAATCGTGACAACTACAGTTCTTGACGAGGGCATTACTGTTCCTGATGCAGATGTCGCCGTGATCTATGAAGGAACTGGTGAAGGGAGACAAATGATCCAACGCATCGGAAGAGTGCTCGGTTACTTTCCCGGGAAAACAGCGAAAATATATGAGATCGTGGATGTAACAAACCTCAGGGAAAAATCAGCCTATAGACGAAGAGCATGGGTCCTTGAGCTGTACCGCGCCAGGAACTTGGGAGAAATAATTAAAGCAGTGAAGGAGAGAAGAGAAGACGAAATAAAACCAAGCTATCAATTTCACCTAGACTTCTATTAGTGCGTGTAGTAGTCTCGTTTTTTCCGCTCACTGGCTCCTCGTTACCCTGAGTAGGATACGAGGCGCGCTATAAGCTTGTTAAGCTCGAAAAACTAATAAAGCCGTTGAGTCTGTGTTCGAAAGGATAATGTTATGAGTGCAAAGCCCAGAGCTAAAGACAAATGGTCAATGAAAAAGTGGGTAAGGGTGCTAGCCCCGAAGTCATTTGGGTTTGCGAACATAGGTCTTATTCCCGCTGACGAGCCAGAGAGGTGTGTAGGAAGAACTGTCGAAGTAAGTTTTTACGATATCACTAAAGACGTGTCGCAACTTCACATTAAGTTAAGGTTCCAGGTAGTTAGGGTTGACAATGGTGTAGCTTTGACACAACTTAAGCTGCTTGAAGTAACTAGAGACTATATTCGCAGCCTTGTTCGCAGGGGAACAAGCAGAGTTGATGCAATAATAGATGTGCAAACAAAGGACGGGATTAAGCTGCGAGTTATGTGCATGGCAGTTACGATTACCCGAATAAACACTTCTCAGAAGAAAGCGATTCGTAAAATTATGTTCCAGATAATTGAGGAAAAAGCCTCGCAGCTTGATTTTGAAACATTTGTTCAGCAAGCAGTTCTCGGCGCCATTGCAGCAGACATTCAGCTGCAAGCTAAGAAAATATATCCAATTAAGAAAGTAGAAGTGTATAAATTAAAAGTTTTAACACCCACGCTTGAAATTCCCATTGTAATGCCGGAGAAAATTGCCGCGTAGCTTCCCTAGGTTTTCTTGCAGAGTTTTCTTGAAATGTAGTCGACTGCTGCTAGAAACACAAGTCTGGCCGTGCCTTTTTCATACCTTACCCTTTTGACGCCAGCTGCCCCCTCATGCCCCCCTCCTTCGCCGCTTATTTTTTCGGCTATCAGCCCGGCAAGTTCTCCAGCGCTTACTCCGAGCTTCTGTAGCTCGTCTGATACTCTTATACTTGCTCTGAACTCTCTTTTGCCGCCTATAGCTATAGCGATATCTGCGCCAGCGCTTATAAGTAGCCTGGAGATGCTTGCCTCATTGGTGCTTACTTCCGTGAAGGCAAGTATGTACCCGCAGACTTCGATTACCGAGCTTCTGAGTAACCCCTTTATTCTAGCTATTTTCTCAGATCTATCCATAGCATCTTCACTTAGGGATTCATGGGCAAGCTTGTAGTCTCCACCCATCTGTAGAAGCCATAAAAGCGCTTGTAATGTCTTCACAGAGACGTACTGGAGCTTCCTCGTGTCGTATAGGATACCTGCAATGCCTAACGTGGCTAAGTGTTTAGTTATGATTAAGCCACTCTCCATTAAGATCTTAGTCGCTAAGACTGTGCTTGATGGCTCTTTCTCGATAAAACTTAGAGCTGCTTTCTCAGCAAGCAACCCCGGCGGAAAATGATGGTCAATAACAATTATTCTAGAGCCTGGCGTCAGGAGCCTCTCGGCCAATTGCTGCAAAAGCAGGGGATTAGAGAAGTCACACAGGATAAAGATGTTGCTCTGCGGAGGGCACTCCTCGCTCCATTCGAACCCGGCTCTCTTAAGGATATTCTTCGCAACTTTACTTACACCTCCTGGAAAGCACACGCTTACTGGAACGCCCTTTTTCCTAAAAAAGTCTGCCATTAAATAGCTACAAGCCACGCCATCAGGGTCACAGTTAACGTGTGAAGTGACAATAACTTCTTCGCGAAGGTTTTCAAGAATGTTTTCCAGCTTCATCAGTTTTTCCTGCAGATCTATTTTCTCCATAACTGCTACAGGCTTTTTATACCCCTTTTGCGCAGCTCCTCCTCCGCAAGGCTTACATACCTATCAATTATCCTATTCAATGCATCTTCCAGTGTTTTCTTGCTTAAAATTTTAGAACTGACCTCCCCATTAACGGTAAACTCGTACGGCCAATCTTCGTCTATTTCAACCTTGACGGTAACCTCCAAGCTGGGGTCTCCAGGAAACATCTTATAAATCTCAGTCAATATATTATCCATAATCCTCAGCGAGATTTCCTCCAACTCTCGAAGTTTGGCACTGCTCGGAGTTTTTATTTCAACATCTGCCGCGAGATTCACCACCTCTTCCTCAAATCACTATCCCTGTTTTTAAATCTTATCCCGTAGGGCACAGGCTCCACGCCTTGATAATAACAGCGCGCGCCGCGTGCTGCATTTTTAGTCTTCAAGCGGCTTTGTCCGTCGCGCTACAGTATCCCCCGCTCGATGAGGAGCCTCTCGAGCGTGCTGCAGCCCTCCTCCAGCAGCCTCTTCCTGTATTCCTCCCGCATGCGGAGGATGCTATGTATTGCGCTCGCCGCGTGCTGGCTCATCTCCGCCTTGGCCACGCGGTTCATGTGGGATATCTCCAACTCGACCCGCGAGGCCTGCCCTCTGAAGACCTCAATAGCCTTGCAGTACATGTAGGTGGCAATGGAGCGCTTCGATCTGAGCAGTATATCGTCGACGCGGTCCAGGAACCTGAAGCAGAACGTCGGCACCATCCCATACGCGAGGTACATTAGCACGAGCCCCAAAGACGCTGTGACGGCATTCCTGTATGTCGTCAATGCAGCCTCCTCCCGTCATCGAGTATGCGCCTCAGCGACCCCAGGTACTCCCTCCGCACGTTGAGCTCCGCAACCTCCAGCGCGCTGAGGTCGCACTCGCATGCCTCGAGCCCCGCGACCCTCTCCTCCTGCCTCCGGATCTCCCTGGCGAGAGTGGACACGTGGCGCAGGAACTCCACGGCGCACCCCAGGTACAGCGACGCTATGTACGCTCTCTCGGGGTAGCGGATCAGGATCCCCCTCTGGAGCTTCACGAGCCGCGCGTAGGCCTCCCACGCGCCGAAAAGCGAGGACTCGAGCTCCCCCGTAGGGCTTCGGGGGCTCCATCCCGGCAGCCAGGGATAGCTTCACAGCCCTCCTCCTCACCGCTGGGTAGCCCCCGACACCCTTTTCGAGCTTGTTCAGCACATCCACGGGAATATACACCTTGCCACCACTCACCACGCAGCCCCTCCTGACCTCGTTCATGTAGCCCATCTTCAGCCACTCTAAGCGCGAGGGCGTGCTTGCATGAGCAGTTACCGGCATATCCATGCTTACTTTCGGTCTACTCCAACAACAACGCTTTTTATTGTGAGGAGCTCACACGGCGTGTCTAGAAATGCCCGTGAAGGCGGCTGGGGAGGAAAACCTTGGGGGGCTGAGCCAGCGGGGGATTCCGGGGCTTGAGGTAACGCGAGAGTGAGAACATGGGTGCGGATAGGGGTAAGGGTAATTGGAGGGGTGGGTTCAGGGTCTTCAGGGTGCGCGTTAGCAGCGAAAACCTGCCGAAGCTTAAGCGACTCTTCAGGGACTTCGCTGACGGCAAGACTAGGACGAAGGGAGCGCTGTGCTACAGGGATGAGTGGATGGCTGAGTGGGGGAACGTCTTAAAGATGCGCGAGGAGGCTGGGAGGAGGACGATGCCGAAGCCTCCGGCAGCGTTATTGCTGGTGCGCTTCGTGTTGCCCGATGGCAGTGTGCGTGGCAACAACGCCGCGCCGTGCGTCATCGACCTACGCAGAGGCGAGCTGCGGATACCGAGCTATGGAGTTGCCGTATCGCTGCGGGGGAGCATAGTCGAAGCGCTGGTCGAGGAGAACGGGCTGGAGCCTCGACCTGACTTCGTCTTGCAGGTCACTAGGAGGGGCTTCCTGCGCCTCATCGCCTCGCGAAGCGCGCCGAGGCGGCAGAGTAGTAACCTGCTTCTCATCTGCATGGACGAGAACGTTGCTCATGGCCTGTTCACGACGCTGATTGACTTCGACGGCGAGGACGTTGAGGTGTTGAGGGGGCCCACGTTCAAGCCTACGAACGCGGCGCGCCTTAGAAGAGTCGCGGCGAGACTTCAGAGTATAGTCAGAAAGAAAACCACATCCCAGCTGTTTGGTCTGTGGGTTACCCCGGAGAGGGCTAGGTGCTTGAAGAAGAGCGCGAACGGCAAGGAGGCGAGGCTAAACAGGGAGTACAGGGCGCAGGCAGTCGCCTGGCTGCGCAAGCACATAAGGGATACTGATGCCGAGGTGGTCATCCTGATCGACGAGGTGGTGGAGGAGACGGCCAAGAGCGGGCTGGTGAGGCGGGCGGTGAAGGCGATCAGAAACCTCGCCGACTACGAAGGCGCTGAGTACCTGCCACTGAGAGCCTCGGGGAAGCACTGCCCCAGGTGCAGGGTGGGGGGCGTGGAAGTAGCCCCCCGAACCTACAAGTGCCCTTTCTGCGGGCTAGAGTGGAACCGCGACAGGATGGCGACCTTCAAGCTGGCGCTCACCTACACCAAAATAACGAAGAACAAGAGGCTCGAAGAAGCACTGCTAAAATGGCTTAACGAGCACCCGAGAGCACTGCTATCCTAGCTTCTCCGTTCCCCGGGGACAGCCACCAGGCGCTCCCCGAGGGCTCCAGCGCGTGGGACCGAAGAGGGGGTGAGGCTGCCAAGCCTCCGCGATAAGCGGTGGCAAGGCGGCTGACCCCATGACACACCAAGCACCCCAGAGCAACAACTGGGGCGCGGTGAGGGGCGCCCTTCCTAACAGGGCGCTATGAGGGGTGCGCGCGCATAACCTAACCTTTTACCTTGAATATCTTTACCCAACCATTGGGCTCTGAGACGTAGACTAGCTCAAAGTTCTTGAGCGGCGGGAACGTGTAGGTTGGACCATGGTAACCTTGAATAGCGCCACCGAATAATTGATAGAGGAAGGAGTCAAAAATGAATACCTCTTGCTTGTAATTCCTAGCATAAACCATCCTGTAAAGTGTCGCGTTAAGTGCCTGAGGAGTACCTGCAGGGAGGATAAGGTAAATCGTGTAGCTTCCTTGCTGTATATATGCAAAGGAGCCATTATTATAGCCGTAAATGTAGTCCTTGGCGTCGCGTCCAATCCACTTTAACATTTGCGGGCTCTTCGCAATATCGCCACCTAGGGCCGGGTGCATCATCGAAAACCAAACGCTTAAACCGTTAGAGAGCTGTAGGCTTTGGAGAGGCTCGAAGACGACGACATACGTCACGTTGAGTTCCTTAAAGATCCTTAATGCCGTGTCCTCATCACTCATAAATGCAGTAGCAATTTTTTGTATCTGTTTTGTGTTGATGGTTGCATTATCGCACGTAGTCTTCCTACCCGTATTCACGGAGATCCAGTAGCCGTAATCCCACCACGTCGCGATTGTCGCGTCTCTTGGAATGTTTTCCGAGATCCACTGCAGAGCCGAGAGCCAGTCTACATATTCGTAGTTGTATCTAACTAGTGGAACGGAGGATGTGAGTATGAGGGGTGGCTGGTGGGAGTTTAGTGGGATTTTTGAGGCAAGTATGGACGGTGAGAATACTAGGATTAATATTATTGCTACGAGTAGTATTACTAGTTTTTGGGTTCCTTGAGGCTCACCGCTTCTGGTTTTGCGCTCAAAAGCGCTACCGGACTCCCTCAGTTTGTCCAGAACCTCTATGAGCCCCAGTGACGCTACAATCGAAACTGCTGGTGAGAGCAACAATAAGAGCCTAACTATGGATGCAGAGAAGTAGGTCGCAGTGAATATGAATAGTGATGAGAAGGCGTCGGCAAAGTTTTCCCGCGACTTCAGGAAAGAGATGTAGCCAGCAAAGAGGGCAAACACTATTGATGTTTGAAAGTCGTCAAAAACCTGGTTCCAAGTGGGGACCTGGTGCTCTGCAACTGTTGTTACTCCTGGTTCTCTTAACAGTGGTAGAACGACGGCTAGGATCCTTCCAGCCATTCCTCTAAGAATGCCAATGTATGTGCCTACAATAAAGACTACAAAAAGTACAGCCACAGCTAGTATGATGAATTTCTTGTTTTGCCTGAGGTGTAGTTGCGTCGGCAAGCGAAGACCCATTAAGATGACCAGGGATACTATGCTCGTGACCAGTGGTAGGAAGCCTGTGAGTGAAAGGAATGCCGCTGTAGGCCCAAACCTCGGAGTCGTGACTACGAAGAACGTGAATAACACATTAGTGACGAGGTAGGTTTTAGCTAGCGTTGAGTCTCCAGGATGAAAGAATAGCCAGTAAAGCGTTACTAGTGCTAGGAGGTTCCACGGGTAGAGGTAGGCGCCCCAAGATAGTACCACGGCGCCGAACGAGAAGCCAGCTGCTACTGAGAGGAGGAGAGAGTTTGACCTATAGGCTTTCAGGAATAAGTAGAAGCCTAGTAGCATAAAGGGTATCGCTATTGCCTCGTGTTTTGCGCCTAGGTTTGTCCTATACATGTATGCCCAGCTCAATGCTATCAATACAGCAGATAGAGCTCCTGTGCGTTTGTCTTTTAGCTCTTTTCCTAGCAGGTAAGCAGTAAATACAGCAAATGAAGCCACGATTGGTACAAGTAATGCATGTACATCGTAGAGCGATACTTGGAAGCCTAGAGCATTAAGGAGAGAGTATACTCCTGCACCGAAGAAGGCCGGCCCGGGCTGGCTGGAGCCTCTCAGGTCTCGTCCCTCGGGTGCCCAGAAGAGTGTGTCTCGCGGTTTTGGGTTCTCGAGCCACCAGTGGTACCACCAAGCAACTCCCGCGAGGTAGTTCCCGTTGCCATGCGACAGCAACTGCTCAGAAAGGTAATACTCGTAGTATGGATCAAATTCGTTGAGGTAAATTCCCCAATGCATTGGTGTCAGCCTGGCTAGAAGAGTAGTGGTGAAAGCCGCTAGGAGGATTATTGCCACAACAGCTCTTGAATCTCCGAAGAGTTCCAGGACTCGATAGGTTATCCTGATAATTTTTCCAAGCATGTTCCTAGCTTCGATTCCGGACACAAGAAAAAGGTTTTTTGGCATTAAATAACTATTTCGCTGGTATCAGCGTGTGCGCCACCGTATTACCCCGCCTTTTCGCAGGGTTATGGTTTTTACAGGTATTGCTCCTGCAGGCGTGACTATAAAGCTTTTCGTTGTGATGCGTTCTAACGCGCGCAATGGTTAAAGATTTATCTTCGGTCCCCGTAATCTTTGTGATGCCCGATGTATATCGTCTCCTGTTCGAAGTGCGGATATGTGTTTTATAAGGGTGAGAAAATACCGAACTTGTTTAAAATATATTCTTCCTTGGGTGGAAAATGTCCTAGGTGCGGAAATGAAATCCAGTGGTCTCCCAGCAATATTTATGTGTCGAAGAAAAATAAGTGTTAAATTTTGTCTACTTACTTTTCGTCGATGATGCTCTGAAGAGCCGCAAAGTTTTTATTCATTAGAGAACTGAAACTTATCTATGCATAGTGCGCGTGCTGGGATTAACTACGAGTACCTAGCAATTGCTCTCGTTCTCTTAATCGTACTCATAGCTTCCGGGATATTTTTCGTACTCACTGAGCATCCACCCTTCTCGCTGGGGGTTTACTTGATTTACCCCTCAACCAGTGGACAGACAGTCTCGGAGACATTAATAATCTTCTTTCTGTACCTGTTCGCAATTACGGGGCTTTACATGATTTATAATGCTGCTAGGCACAGGTACCGCTCGACAGCCTTTTACTCTATGCTGCTCAGTGGATCCGTAGTCCTGGTTGTCTCATTACTGCTTTTGCTCCTCATTTATAACAGTATGAAGTGATGCGTGTTCGCGTTGCATTATTCTCTTAAACACTTGCTGAAAATCATCTCGAGACCTGGGCTCTATATTTTTTATGGTAGGCCAAACTCGTTTAAGACCAAGACCGCCATCACCCTAGCCTTGCGTTCTAAGCGGAAAACAATTTATGTGGGTCTCGCTAAGCATTCTTTTATAACATGTCCCCGATTTTTCAACTCACAGAACAGGTTTTTTAAAGCGCTGAACTTCCGCGAGGAAATCGCTACGTTGCTGGAGCTCGAAGCTGTAGTCGATGAGAGGAGCCTAATCATTTACGATGGCTTTGGTTCTCTGGTTCTTCCTCTCTATGCCTATCAAAGGACCCACGCAATTTATAGTGCCAGTATGCTTGCTGCTGCCTTTCTTCACCAAATAGCTGATACTAGAAAATCTTCAGTCGTAGTCATTACTGGAGAGGGTGCTCGAGGTCGCCCCCTTTTTTATGCAGTTCTACGCCCCTATGCCCATAGCTACTTTCACTTTTTGAGGGGGGAGGACCTTGTAAAAATAGAATTTAAAGGTCCGGGTCTATCCACTATTACAGCATTTAGTGCAGAGACAAGCGTATTGTTAGCTGACCTTGAGTAAAAGATTTTATAAATAAGTTTAAGACCTTATTACCTCGGATGGAGCCCGTTATAGGAATAGAGCCTTCAAAGGAGTGCCCGGAGAAAAAGTCTTTGCTTGCGAGGCTACTGCATGCCTATAGGTCCGATTTCTGCTTCGTCCCAAGGTCGGGGAGGGTCTTAGAGGTTCCCTGTGAGCTGATTAGGGAAGATATAGGATCTGTGGCGATACCCATTTACATACACTCCGCTATGAATGGTTCCCAGGAGTTGGTCTTAGGGGTTGATCCCGGAGAAAGGCACGTCGGCATAGCCGCCCTTGTGGGAGATTATGAGATTATTAGAGAGACTATCGTACCTGAATCTTTCCCGTTGCTCCTTAGCGTGCTAAGCCGCTTCTTTGCCAAAGTAATTATTTACATTGGTGACTATCCGGACTGGAAATACGTAGGCTTAGACCTACATTTAGGCGATCGAGTGGTTGTTAGAAAACTTCGGGAAAAAGAAGTAAAAAAAGTTTGTCAGGTAGTTAGCGACGGGGATAAGGGACTTAGTAGGCATGCACGCGACGCATATTTTCTCTTGCTATCGGGAGTCGCTGAGACCCTTCGAAAGAGACTTGCACACATGTAAGGAACCTGGCTAGGGTAACGTGAAAGCTATTATCGCTACAAGCATTGCCGGTAACGTGAGTTTTCTAGCGACTTCGGCCTTTTTCAGGGACGGTCTCGAAATTAATGTAAAAACCGCGTATATGAAGAGTGCATCAGTAAAGGATATTAAAGCCGCGTAAACGGTTTTCGCGGAAACATAGTTCACCCCATAGAAACTCAGCAGTACGGCCATAAGCATGAATATTCCTGCAATTACTCCAGAACACTCTACACCTATCTCGCAGGGCAAGGTGCATACTCCGGCCCTCATGTCTCCTTCTAAGTCGCGAATACCTTTCGCAATCTCCCTGCCTAAATTAGCCAGGAAAGCTATTACAAAGAAAAGTAGTGGTTTTTCGGTCAGGCTGCCAGCTACTGAAATAGCCCCGTAAGGGAAGGTAAGCGACGTTAACCCAGAAACAATGATATTCCCGAAAAATGCATACTTCTTGAGAAGATAGTTGTACAAATTACCCATTATTAGCGCGGCAAGAATGATTAAGAAGCACTGCACATTAACGGTTATAGCCACGAGGATGGCTAATCCCCCAGTAGCAGCAGCAAACAGTTCTGCCTCACGTATCGAAATCCTGCCAGAGACTATTGGTCTCAAGGGGTTATTTATCCTGTCTTCTTCCACGTTAAATACGTCATTCGAGGCAAAGAGCGACATTTCGGTCAGTAGCACGGATGCTACAGCCGGCAGGAGCGATACTGCGGAAATTCTCTGAGACAGGCCTTGGACAGAGAGAGCACCAGCTACTACTGCTAAGCTCGCCATGACCCCATGCTCTATGCGAGCAAGTTTGGCGTAGTCCAATAACTTACTTATACTTGTTACTCCAGGCACTCACATCCACTATTTCCATGGAAAATGTGAGGTTAGATATTTTTGTTGTGCGCGGCTCCTGGAAGGTTGTGTGTACTGGGTCTTGCTTTTGGCCCCTAGCTTCATCAATGCAAACCACTTCTTGCTTTGTAGCAGGTCTAGTAGCTTGCCGTAACCTGCTTTGTAAGCAGCTTCAAGCATTCCCCGTACTAATCCCTTAGGCCTGTACTCCTTATCGTTTCCGACCTTGTATCTATGTTCGTATCTAGCCTTCTACAGCGCGTGACACCAATTTTGTGGTTAGGGCAAGCCTTCCTCGTGGATCATTTTAACCAGCCTAAGCCCTCCCGTGCCGCGCGCTCACGTTAACGCGCGCTACAGCACAACAGTTTTATATCCTCCTCGTGTACAGGATGGTGATGACTCATGTCTGGTAAGACAACGAAAAGCCCTAAAAAGGAGAAATCGAGCGAGCGCAAACCTGCAACTATGCCTGCCGCAGGCCTTTTAACATTTTACGAGGAGGATATTGGAGGGATAAAAATTAGACCAGAAGTAGTAATAGTCGGTACTTTCTTGTTCATAGTGATCGTGCTTTTAGCACATGCAGGCATTTTCGCACCTTAGCTTCTAAGGTCTGCTTTGTCAATGACAGATCTGCTGGACGCGGTTCCTTGCGCCTTCCTCTATAGCTCTTACTATTCGTCCAATAATTTCTTGGACGCTTTGAACCTCCTCAATTATCGTTCCAGTAACAATTACCTCCGCACCGGCTTGGGCCAGTTTTTTTGCAGTCTCAGGCCTCCTTATCCCCCCTCCAACAACTAATGGAACAGTAACTGTGTCTCTCACCGCCTTTACTATTTTGGGTGGGACTGGCTTGCCGCCGGAACCCCCCTCTAAGTAGATAAATTGAAAACCCATATATTCCGCAGCCAGGGCATATGCGGCCACGATGTCAGGCTTTGCGAAAGGTAGAGGTCTAGTGTAACTGACTATGGAAACCGTTCCCCCCTCTCCTACAATAATGTAGCCTAGCGGCAGAACTTCTAAGCCATATTTTTTGACTATGGGTGCCCCCTGCATTTGTGCACCGGTGATGAAGTATGGGTTTTGAGAGTTTAGTACAGAGATAAACCATACGGCGTCCGCATACCTGCTAAGAGCTGAGGGTGTCCCAGGGAAGAGGATTACTGGAAGCCCTGATTCCTGTTTTACTGCAAGAACAATTTCATCCGTCATTCTTTCGCTGACTCCGGTGCTTCCACCAACCATTATGGCTGAACTCCCTGCTTTAGAAACCTCACGTGCAATCTTTGCCGCCTGATCCGGTGTAGTTTTGTCCGGGTCTAGAAGAGTCATGTGTATTGCTCCATGCTCCTTAATTTTCTCTATGATGTAGTTCTTCACTTTCCCCATAACCTCCACCAGCACTTGCACCATCCCCCTTCACTGATATTTTTCCTTCTTCATAGTCGTCGAGGAACCTACTAAAGTAGTCTACAGGTTCAAGGTATTCGTTGTATGCATACTGCTTATTTAGCCCGCAATTGGAGCACCTAACGAGTACGTACTTCGCGGCTTTTCCCTTTCTGACTACAACGCTAACCGCCTGCGCGCCGCAGCTGGGGCACTGAAATACAGTGGGTAACTTGCGTTTAACAACAACTACTGGGCGTGAACGTCTCCTCTTCCTCCTACCCATTAATATTCAACAAAAACAATGACAAGGTTCTAATAAATCTTTTATTAGTTCGCATCAAGTACGTTGCACCTCGAACAGAAAGTTTTTCCGTGAAAATTTATAATCTAAGAGACACTTTATTACCAATTCCTCCCCAGCCAGCTCTTCTTGCCTGTACTCTACTATTTTCTTGAGAGTATCGGTGTCAAGCTCGCATATTTCCTCTGGAGTGAGATAAAATACTTCACGAAGAGTTTGAGGAGAGTTTGAGAGAAAATTTAGTGTCAGGGTCCCATCGTCCAGGGCTAGATAGACGGTGAATAGGCTATGAGACCTTAAGCACTTATGCTTAAGGTTAACATTTACAACGCTTGCTGTGGTCTCTAAAAAACCTTCATGCTCGAGGAACCTCTTACCTTTTTCAAAACCAGGTTTCTTCCACTCGCCTTCATCTTCAAGCATAGTAAGGGGGGTTTCACGTAGTGAATCATTCAGTTTCCTGTATCCCCAGATGCGAACTCTCCTGAAGAGTAGTTTTGAGGCTTCTCCTAGGAGTTTATCCCTAAAGAATATGAACGTTTGAAGCCCACTATCATTTACCAAGTAGACCTTTCCTCCTTCCCTCATGAAGGTCTCATACCCCACTAAAACACCCTTCACAAAGAGAGTATCAAGGCTTTTTCCTTTACATACTTCCGTTTTTCCCTCTAGCCTCTGGAGATAAGTCGTTTCACGACAAGTTATTTGCGAGTAATCGCCGGAGAGTGTTCTACTGCAGTTGCTTAGCAGGAAGGTCTCACCCTCTTTGAGATTAAAGCAAGGCTTTAATGGCATTTTAATCGAAGTAGGTGTGCACTCTTCATCAAAGCCGTATAGCACGATTCCTGAGTATTCCTCAATTTTCTTCAAAGCTTTTGCAATAATAATGGGGTGGCCGAACCTTTTGGAAAGTTCGAGCAATCCTCGCAGATCCACTTCTCCAATAACTTTAAGGGTAGTGTTCTTGTCTATAACCAATTCTTTCCTGTCACGGTATTTCTTTACAGAAACCCTAGATACAACCACTTTTTGCCCAATCCTCAGCTGCGCATCCAGTTCAACTGCTTTTTCTCCCCAAGCGACAGCCCAGATAAAGTCATTTTCGTCCGCAAGTGCGAATCTTAAGTACTCTTTCCCGGTTGAACTCTTCATTAAAGGTTGTCTATTGATGACAACGCCTTCAACGTCTACGTTTCGAAAACCAACAGCTAGGTCTCTTATCCTTAGCGCAAATAAAGACAAATTTTCCTTCGGAATTGGAATTCCCAATTCCTTGGCTAGAATGATTAAAGCTGCCTCTCTTTTAATGATGCCACCAAATTCCTCAATCTTTTCTCGCACCTTTTTCTCTATCTCTTCTCGAGAAATGTTCCCGAATTTTTTCAGCAGTTCCTCAATGATTACCTCCTCTGGGATGCCTGTCATCTTCACCTCGCCTTAGAGAGAGTTTCAAGTCTCCCGAGAAAAGTGTAAATGATTCTATCCAGAAGATTTTCTTTATCGATCTCTATCTCGACATACCTTTTCTCCTTGACAGCGATTTCAACTGCCATCATATGATAACATTTCTCTCCTTGCTCCCTGAACCTTACCGAAAACAGAAAATCTGGGCAAGAGCAGTAAAGTCCTGGCAGAACTACATACATCTTTTCTTTGTTTGAGCTCTCAACAATAAAGAATTTAATTTCACTGGTACCAATTTTTACTTTAACACACTTTACTCTCTTTTCTAGTACAGCCTTTATAGCCCTGTTCTCACGCATATTTTTAGCAGACATTGTGCTCAGCTTAGGTTTAGGGGACTAATCGGAACCGATCTCTCGGGAAGAGAACAGCTTCCCTAATGTTTTGTAGTCCCAGGAAAACCATTATTAAACGGTCTAAACCTAAGCCGAATCCGCCGTGGGGAGGCATGCCATATTTAAAAGCATCAAGGTAGAATTTGAAGTCGCTGGGGTCTAAGCCTTTATCAACAAGGTTTCTATATAGTTCATCATAGCGGTGTTCTCGTTGACCACCGGAGGCTACCTCTATCCCTCGAATGTCGAGGTCAAATGAGTGACTTTTTCCCAGCTCCTTTCTCATTATATAGAATGGCTTGGTTTCCCATGGATACTCTACTATGAAGTATGCAGGTGTGCCGTTAGCCTGAAAATACTCTCCAAGAAACTTCTCGGCTTTTGGGTCAAAATCTTCTCCCCATCTCAACTGGAAACCATTCGAGTTTAGTATATTCATCGCCTCTTCGTACGTTATCCTTGGAATCCGTTTCACCTCTTCAATAACGTTGAAACCGAGACCTTTGAGGCGGTCACCAAGAGTGTCAATCAGTTTCTTGTTTAGATGGATTATTAGTTCCTCGAGTAGGGAGAGGATATCATTCATGCTGTTAATAAAACCCATCTCTACGTCAAGTCCCCAGCCTTCGTTGAGGTGCCGCGTTGTACTAAACTTTTCAGCACGGAAAAAGGGTCCAATTTCAAAGACTTTCGGAACACCACACATGAGCATTTGTTTGTAGAGCTGGGGACTTTGCGCTAAATAGGCTTTTTCTCCAAAGTAATCAACAACGAACAGGGTGGCTCCACCCTCAGCTCCTGCTTTAACTATTTTAGGCGTGTTCACTTCCAGAAAACCCCTACTCAGCAAGAAGTTTCGGGTTTCTTGAAGTAGCAGACTCCTTGCAATGAATATTGCCCGTATCCTTGGCAATCTAAGCGCTAAGTATCGGTAATTTATGTAGTCATCGGAACTCGCAGGGGTCTTGCCCGTGACGTCTATTGGGAAGATTTCTAAGGGTTCTCCCAGGATATTAATATCTTCCGCATGGAGTTCGCGGCCCTTCTTGCTTATTATCTGTCGAGGCTCAGTTCCTCTAATTTTTACAGCTGCGCCCAGCTTCATCTTACTTGCAAGACCCCAAATACTGCTGTCATTTTCCCTCCGTACAACTACAGTCACTGGGCTTAAGTTTAACTCATCAATAACTTCTATGAAGGCAATTCTCCCCAAAACTTTGACGTTGGAAACCCATCCCGTGATTTCTTTTAGCGAATCCATAGCATCACCATTCCTCACAGGGTGCCATCATATCCTCGCATCTAACTCCTAAACGACGCCATACGAATTAAAAGTTTCGTGACCCACGTGCCCCGCTTCAATGCATACATAGTTTAAGACCTGCCGCGCGCAGGCGCAAGCAGAGGAGTTAACCAGCCAATAACTGAGGGTGCGCAGCTGAGCTCGCCTCTGCGAGCAGGTGAGGTTGCGCCATGAGCCGTTGCGCTAGGCTCAGCTTTTAGGGCGGTGAAAGCCACGCTGGAAAACATTTATAGAGCTCTTTTTTGATGCAAAGCTCTAGGTGTAAGTTAATGCCCAAACCGGGCTTGAGGTCAAGAGCGAAAAAGCGAAAGCTCGTGAGGACGCCAGGCGGGAGGCTCTCATTACACGTAATTGATAAAAAGCATGATTACCCAAAGTGTGCAATATGCGGTAAACCGTTGCTCGGGGTGCCAAAGCTAACTTCCCGTGAAGAGAGACGCGGTGTAAGAATGCCCTCAAGGCCTTACGGTGGGTACCTGTGCCACG
The DNA here is from genome assembly GCA_020832965.1 of Thermofilum sp. The sequence goes on from JAJHRM010000007.1 coordinate 23,788, forward strand.
AGTGCCTAAGGAGAGCTCTGAAAATCGCGGTATATAAGGCTAGCTAATGCGCCGTCCCCCCTTAAGTCACAATCACTTTGAAAAGCATAATCTAAGCCGAAAAGTGCTTAACAAGTAAAAACTTTACTTGTTGAGGGTTCAAAAGCATGGAAAGGCTCATAATTGCTGTAAGTGGTACCCCTGGAAGTGGCAAGACAACGTATGCGCGCTTCCTGGCCGAGAGGTACGGCTTAAGATTCATCTCAAGCGGCATGTTCTTCAGAGAACTCGCAGAGAAAATGGGTTTGAACTTAATGGAGTTTCATAAATTGGCTGAAGAGAGGGAGGACATAGACAAAGCGGTTGATACAAGGACGATAGAGGAGGCGAGGCGGGGGAGCGTAGTTATTGAGGGGCATCTTGCTGTGTGGATCCTAAAAGATATTGCAGATATAAAGATAATAATAGATGCACCATTGGAGATAAGAGCTATGAGGGTATCACAGCGGGACTCTATTCCATTTGAAGAAGCTCTTTCCCAAATAGTTTTACGTGAAAAAAGTAATGTTGAGAGAGCTTGGAAATACTACAAAATAAATATCCGCGATTTTTCAGTAGCCGATCTAATGATCAAAACATTTCCTCTGGATATAGAAGCTGTAAAAAGTGTCCTAGCCAGCTTTGTTGATGCTTACCTTCGTGTTCGAAAAACTTATAAGGCATAAGCATTATAAAGAGAACTTTAGGCGAGCATCATGGAGTTCTGCCCTCAATGCGGAAGCATAATGACACCAACAATAGTTAATGGGAAAAGAGTCCTAAAGTGCGCACACTGCGGGTACGTTTCTGAGGGAAAAAGCTCCAACACATACAGAGTTTCCCAAAAAATTATGAAAAGCCCAAAAGATGCGGTTTCACTCGTTGATATTGACATTTCGACGTTGCCGGTCGTGGAATTTAAGTGTGAAAATTGCGGCAATAATAAGGCGTATGTCTACGAGCTGCAAACCCGTGCGGGCGACGAGCCAGCGACCAGATTCTATATATGTACGAAGTGCAGAAAGGTTTACAGAGAATACGCCTAGCAGTCCACTATTAGGTTTTTGTGCGCTTCGGCTTCTTAGAGCATAGAAGTCAAAATTACGCAATATCCTTTTAACCTTGAAGTTATTCTTTAATGTGGGAAAACACATGAAATTCGTCTTTCCGGATGCCAGAGAATGGAAATACATAATCGAGAGCTTAGCTACTATAGTTGATGAGGCGAATTTTGTAGCCTCCGTTGATGGGTTAAAGCTTAGGGCGCTTGATCCCGGCCGGATCGCGATGGTTGACCTATATATGCCTTCAAATCTTTTTGAAGAGTACTCTGTGGAGCAGGAGACAAAAATAGGAGTAGTTTTAGACGACATAAATGATGTCCTAAAACGGGCAAAGTCGGACGACAAAATCACTTTCGAGGTCTCACCTGGACGCTTAATCATAACTTTGAGCGGAAGAGCTGAAAGAAAATTTAAATTCCCGCTGATAGATATCTCCGGTCAGGAGCTGCCAAGCCCAAAGCTCAACTTCACGGTAGCAGCTAAGATGCTAAGTGATACTTTTAGGGATGCATTGAAGGATGCAGAATTAGTCTCCGAGACCGTGAAACTGAAGGCTGAAGAAGAGAGTTTATGGCTAATAGCAAAAAGCGACAAGGGCGAGGTGGAAAGCAGGTTCTCAATCGAGACTGGAAGCCTCGTAGAAATAGATGTTAAGGAAGGCGCTGAGGCAAGCTACGGCATAGAATTCCTCGACAAGATCATCTCGAAGGCCTATAGGATAAGCGATATCCTCGGCTTACGCTTTGCAACAAACATGCCCTTAGAGTTAACGTTTGACATCGCTGGTGGGGGTACGCTAAGATACCTACTGGCTCCAAGAATGGAATGACAGATGAACGATTAATTTATGGAGACGAAAACCTTAAAGGTTATTTTAGGCCCGGCGGATTACTTAAGGTATCCCTTTCTTAGAGAGGCTATCGAGAACATTAGGCTCTTCGGTCTCACGCTAGAGGATATAGGTAATTCGCCTCTCGGTGCTGAACTGCTGAATAATGCAAGGAAGAAAATTCTTACAGTGATAGAAAAAGGCTACTACCCTACCCCTGAGAGCAGCCCTGGGAGTGATTACAGGATTGAAGTTGCATCTTTCCTTACAACGCTAATCATTCTCTCCGAGATCGGCGATGAAGCTCTTAACGAAAAATTTGCCATCGTTTTCTCAAAATGTGTAGCCTCTGAACTGAGCAAGGACTCTATCAAAAAAGCTATCTTCATCGCGGTCGACACGTTAGGATGGCACATAACGCTCGACGGCAATGAGTGCCTTTTGCACTATAAACACTACCTTCATGGAGTGCCCGAGTATGCTGGAGAGTGGAAGTTAATCAACAGACCTGTGAGTGGCGGAATTGTCAGAGTACCACAAGATAAAATTTTTAGGATTGTAGAGACGGGAATCAAGAAGCACGTCCTTAGCCTAATAGAAAAGACCACTGTGGAGGAAAGTAAAATCCCGGAGAGGCTCTACAAGGTCGTGGAGGAAATTGCGACTGTCTGGAGTAATCTCCGCAGCGAACTAGCGGCTTATGCGCGAAAAGCTTATCGCAGCAAAGAAGAAGAGCTCTTTCCACCCTGTATCCGTTCACTTCTAAAGGACCTGTCGTCTGGGAAAAATTTAACGCATGTTGCCAGGTTCGCTTTGGCTTCGTTCCTCCTAAACATAGGCTTTAACGTCGATGAGGTTTTGGAAGTCTTCAGATTGTCGCCAGATTTTAGAGAAGATATAGCCCGATACCAGATAGAGCACATTGCAGGATTAAGAGGTTCACGAACTAAGTATCTACCTTACAAGTGTGAAAACATGCGTTCCTATGGTCTATGTATGTGGAGATGCGAAAATGTAAGACACCCATTACAGTATTTCTTCAGGGCTGCCAGAGGTAGAACTCCGCGTGTCGCAGAAAGCTAGCAAAGTAGAGCCGGGATTACAACTGGTAAAGAGGCTCTTTGCATCATTTTACTCTCGGAACATAGTAGACCCGCCGAGCAACCTATCACAACGAGAATTTGCTTTCTCCAAATTCGGAGCAAGCACGATGATTAGACACGTATCATTTAGCGATCCTAAAGAAATGAACAACTACATTAGGATGCATATTCCTCAGCATATTTTCTACTCCTCTGCCTACTACAAAAACCCCTCTGCACAAAATATGGAGGAGAAAGGCTGGCTCGGCGCGGACTTAATCTTTGATATTGACGTGGATCATATGCTCACAGCCTGTAAAGACTTCCACGATTACTGGAGATGCTTGGACTGCGGTGCAAGCGGCTGGGGGTTCACTTTAAAATGTCCGTCATGTGGCAGTGAGAGGCTCGAGTGGAGCAAGTGGGTATGCGAGATATGCATAAATTATGCACGTGAAGAAATAATTAAGTTGATTGAGATTCTAGAGGAGGACTTTGGAATAAGTCGCTCAGAGATGCTCGTTGCTTTTTCTGGTCACAGAGGATTTCACCTTCACGTCGAGAGTGAAGCCGTTCGAGACCTGGATCAGGATGCTCGAAGAGAAATCTCTGATTATTTGAGGGGGGTTGGGCTTGATTTGTCACTGCTTCTAGTTAGGGATAGAGAGAATTACAAGTTCAAGTATTCTACAACCTCACCCGGCTGGGCTGGCAGAATATTTAAGTTCCTTGTTTTAAGAGTTTCTTCCGAGGAAAATGTAGGTGTTGAGGAATTGAGCAAGCCTTATGAGTGGTGGAGTCAAATCGTCAGTTCAGCTTTAAGCGAGCTCTCCGTAAAAATAGACGAGAAAGTGACCATCGATACTAAGAGACTAATAAGGCTCCCAGGGAGTCTTCATGGAAAGACAGGCTTAAAAGTTTTCACCCTCACACCCAGCGAAATTGAAAACTATGATTCAGTCACGATCCTTAAAAGAGCAATTGTGTTTCCCGAAGATACAGTAAGAGTTCGGCTAAAACCTCTCCCGAGGAAAGTTCTCTTCTTCGACTTTAAGGAGGCAAAAAGTGAGCTGCTGGAGGCGCCCTTATTCCTAGCGGTGTACATGCTTCTCAACGGAGGGGCAGAAATACTACGTGCTTGACATCTTCACCTAGAAGTTAATCCCTCATTTAAAACATTTTTAATTTTTTTCCTCACTCTTACCGCAGAAGCACTCACTACAAATTAATGTTTGCTTTGACGCGGTAAAGAGCTTCGATGCCAATGGACTTACCTGCTATGGTTGCAAGCTCCTTCCTAAAGCCACAGAAAGGAATCACTACACTTGCACTACTCTCCTTTATGTACCTCAATATTTGAGCTAAGTCCGCGTGACTGCTTAGCGGAATGCCCAACTTACCCCTAGCCCACCCTGTACATATGCGTCTAGGAAAGGCCCCGCCATTTTTTGAGCTTAGACCCGTAATTATTGGTGAGGGCTTGTTAGGAGCTTGCCCATTCCAGTAGGCATATGCTCCTAGCCACTCACCATGCGCTTCATATATGTGATTATGCCTGGCGATATCCTCTTCAACCAGTGGTAATGCATCTAGTGAGGCATTCATAAGCGCCACAAGCTCTTGTGCTGTGCCGATGCTTCTTCCTTTAAAAACTACTGGAGTGTTTTCCTCGAAATGCCTCTTAGCGATGGAGACTATCTCCCGATAAAGCTTATTACGAGGCGGAAAAATATACGTAGGCGCCCCATAAGTTGCATCTATTATGAGGACATCGCCTTTAACTATTTGCGCAGGTCTAAGTATCAGTCGCTTCTCAAGATTAAAGTCGCCCGTGAAGACTATTTCTTTTCCGCCGAGATTAAAGGAGAACTGTAAACTTCCAATTATGTGGCCTGCGCTATAAGCTGAGAAATTTACGCCTGAAACTTCAACTGTCTCGCCGTGACCTATATAGATAACGTTGCTCAGCCTCTCCCTCGGATCTATTATTTCACGAGTAGCTTTACTCATGATTTTTGGAACACTTGGGTAAGCTTTTAGCACCCTATGAGAGAAATGATCGCTATGACCATGAGAGATAAGGATGACTTCAGGAACTTTTTTCGGCATTCTAGTTGGATCGAGAACAATAACCTTCCCATAGCTTTGCAAAGTAACGCCATGGTCGACAGTGACTTCTAGCATTGCGTAGTACCCCCAAGGCGGTTTTTCGGGTAAAGGAAAAAACATTATTTAATCATGATCGCTTCTCCTGCTTGTTGAATTAATCCCTTTTCTGCTAATTTCTTAAGAGCCATGCTATAGTAATGTTCTCCAACATCTATGCCGTAAATTGCCTTAAACCTTTGAACTACTTCCTCCAAGGATACCTCCACTTTACCCTCCTTTTTTAGCTCTGAGAGTATTTTCTCTAAGAAATTAGTGGTGTCCTCAAGCCTGGTCCAAGGGTACTGATACCAGATCCACTCTTTTACCTCCTCTACGTAGAAGTCGGGCTTTACTTTAGCAACAGGTGAAATCCACTGCATGGCAGCAATCTTTAGGTTGCTTGGCTTCCACTTAGAAGTGATGTAGTCTCTAGCTACGATCACCGAGTCACCAGTATCAACTATGTCGTCTACAAGTAGAACATTTTTTCCTCGAAGGTCAACCTCGTACGGATACCTAACATGGGCTACCGCTGTGATTTCAGCGGCTTTTCCCCAGTGCAAAACTTGTATACTTAAGAGGTCATGAACATCTAGAAAGTCACAGAGCAGCCTTGCCGGAACATAGCCCCCCCTAGCTATGGCGACTATGAGGTCTGGAGAGTACCTAGCGCTTTCGATTTTTTCGGCAAGCTCTCGGCACCACCGAACAACCTCTTCCCATCGGACAAGCTTGGTATTAACCCTGTTCACACATGTACATTGTGTTAAAACAAAAAAATTTTTCGTAGGCTCGTGTACTACATAGCTTTAAAATAGCTTTAAAAGTAATTGCTCGCAGTCTATTTGAGTATCCTTAAGGTGTCCTTATGGAGTGTGTTAAGGTTAATGCCGTACTCTTGGGGGATAGGGTTGTAGTACTTGATGTAAGGGAAGGTCATGATCTGTATTTTAGAGGAGGTTTTTACGGGAGGTTTTTCACTGTTCCGAAACCCAAGCTTCCAGATGTTGAGAGGGAGCTCGAAATTTCATTGTTCGATGCAATGTATTTATTGGAACAAGGGTGCTTAAATTTGGTGAACGAGAAAGGAGAAACCATAAAGCCGTCAGAATTTTTCTCAATAGCTTCAAAACTTTACGATAATTTCCATGATGCTTACGCAGTCTACAAGGACCTAAGGAATAGGGGGTACGTTGTGAAGTCAGGCATGAAGTTCGGGTCCACATTCGCAGTTTATCAGTTTGGTCCCGGAATAGACCATTCCATTTTTCTCGTTGATGTCTTAAAGTATGGGGACAAACTTGACCCAATACAAATAATTAGGGCTGGTAGGCTGTCACACTCTGTTAGGAAGAGGTTCATAATGGCCTATAGGGACCCGGCTACTAACAGGATACAGTACTTTTCCTTCAAATGGCTCATGTAGGTTAGGTGCTACTTCAGAAATTGAATGTTCTAGCATTTGGGCATGCACGCCAGGAAAGATTAAATACCATGTAAGCAATTAACTTTTTTCGCCATGAGGAAAATTAGAATCGGCATAATTGGTGGAAGCGGACTTTATTCTCCAGACTTCCTGAAGAGTACTAGGGAAGAGAAGATTTACACGCCTTACGGTGCGCCATCTTCAAGCATCATGGTTGGAGAGATCTCAGGAGTAGAGGTTGCCTTTCTGCCCAGACACGGTAAGAAACATGAGTTTCCTCCGCACAAGGTAAACTACAGGGCAAACATCTGGGCGTTCAAGGAGCTCGGCGTTGAGAGATTAATATCTGTTTCTGCTGTTGGAAGTCTGCGTGAAGACTACAAGCCCGGAGATTTCGTGTGCACGGATCAGTTTATTGACATGACGAAAAAAAGGGAATATTCCTTCTATGAGGGCCCTGTTGTTGCTCATGTATCAGTGGCGGACCCATTCTGTCCAATGCTCCGGGAAATATGTACAGATGTTGCAAGTGAACTGGGCATAACGATGCATAAGACTGGGACCTACGTATGTATTGAGGGGCCAAGATTCTCTACAAGAGCTGAGTCAAAGCTGTGGAGACAGTTTGGAGCCGACATTGTCGGCATGACACTTGTACCGGAGGTGAATCTGGCCCGCGAAGCTAGGATGTGTTTCTTGAACATCGCAATGGTTACCGACTATGATGTATGGGCGGAGAAGCCCGTCACAGCCCACGAAGTAGCAAGAGTAATGGCTGAAAACACTGAAAAGGTAAAGAGACTTTTGAGTAGTTTGATTCCAAGAATTCCCATTGAAAGAAAGTGCCAGTGCGCTAAGTTCCTTGACGAAGCATTAATCTAAAAAATCGACGATACATTTTCTTTCTTGGATCATTTCATCAGCGTTCGAAAAACTATTTAGCATTCTAGGCACATTCTTCGTGACGAATTATGGAGTACAAGGTCAAGGACATTTCCTCTGCTCCAAAGGGCAAGCTAATGGTAGAATGGGCTGAGCAGCACATGCCAGTTCTTAGATACATCAGGCAGAAATACTCAGAAGAGAAACCCCTAAAGGGCATAAAAATAGCAGCCTGCATGCATGTCACCAAGGAGACAGCAGTACTCATGCTCGCACTGCGCGATGCAGGTGCCGAAGTTGCTCTCTCAGCTTCAAATCCACTTTCAACACAGGACCCTGTCGCCGCTTACCTGGTAACCGAGGGGGTGAGTGTCTTTGCCTGGAGGGGCATGAGGGAGGACGAGTACTACGAGTCTATAGCTAGGGCTGCTTCAATTGGACCTAACATTACCATGGATGACGGAGGAGACCTCACAGTCATGATACATAAACTTGCAATGAACATTGCTGAGGGAATGGATTATAAGATCGCCAGGCAGGTTCTTTCTAGCGATGTGGCTAAACAGATTTATGGAGGAACAGAAGAAACGACTACCGGAGTTATCCGGTTAAAGGCGCTTGAGAAGAATGGCAGACTTCTCTACCCGGTAATTGCAGTCAATGACTCAAAAACAAAGTTCATGTTTGATAATAGGTATGGTACGGGGCAGTCCGCGATTGATGGTATCCTCAGGGCTACAAACATTCTTTTTGCTGGTAAAAACGTCGTAGTTGCTGGCTATGGCTGGGTGGGCAGGGGTATAGCTTGGCGTGCGCGGGGGATGGGTTCACGTGTCTTAGTGGTGGAGATTGACCCCATTAAGGCTCTAGAGGCTTACTACGACGGCTTCTATGTAGCAGATATGTCAACAGCATCAGAGTGGGGCGACGTGTTCATAACTGCGACAGGCAACAAGGACGTAATACGTACTGAACACTTCTTGAATATGAAGAATGGGGCAATACTAGCTAATGCTGGACACTTCAACGTTGAAATATCTGTAACAGATCTAGAGAGGCTAGCAGTCTCAAAGAGAAGAATAAATGAGAGCGTCGAGGAATACCTACTGCCCAACAACAGGAAATTGTATCTCATTTCCGAGGGTAGGCTTGTAAATTTGGCTGCCGCTGAGGGGCACCCAAGCGAAGTCATGGACCTCTCCTTTGGAAACCAGGCCTTAGCAGTAAAAACTCTTGTTAAGAAACACGGGTCACTACAGCCAAAAGTTTATAGACTTCCGATCTCAATTGACAGGAAAATAGCATATATAAAGCTAAAGGCTCTTGGAGTGAAAATCGAGAAACTAACCCCCGAACAGAAAAAATACCTTGAGTCCTGGTCCGGCTAATGCGCCATGCAGGAAGCAGAGAGGAAAAAGGTTTACATTGAGACTTTTGGATGCTGGCTCAACAAGGGAGAGGCAAACATAATCGCCACGCTACTACGCAAAAAAGGCTATGAAATCGTTACGGAGACTGAGAAAGCAGACATCATAATAGTAAACACTTGTGCAGTGAGAGGAGACACTGAAAACAAGATCTTTAGAAGACTACAGGAGGTCAGGAAAATCTCAGAAGAAAAATCTTCAAAAATCATTGTATCTGGGTGCCTTGTTAACGTTCGCCCGAAAAGCATCCTAGACATTGTTCCTCAAGCCTCTCTTGTGGAACCAGACGCTGTCGAAAAAATACCAGAAGTCATCGAGAGAGGGGGACCTGTATACATTTTAAGACAGTACCTAAATTTAAGAACTATTCTCCCGGATTTCGCTGGCCGATCATTTCACATTGTTCCTATTCAGAGCGGATGCCTCGGCAACTGCGCTTTCTGCATAGAGTGGGTCACCAGGGGTAAAGGGGTGAAGAGCTACGACCCTCACGCAATTATTGAAAATGTTCGAGATGCGGTTAAGAAGGGGGCGAGAGAAATACTGCTTACTGGTCAGGATGTCGCTACATATGGTTACGACTTAAAAATTACGCTCTACGACCTTCTAAAAGACCTACTTAACGAAGTTAGCGGAACATACCGCATCAGGCTCGGCATGATGGAGCCTATGCTTCTAAATAGATTCCTTAAAAACCTTCTAATGCTTTTCAAAGATGAACGCCTCTACAGGTACTTCCATATACCAGTGCAGTCAGGAGACGACAAAATTCTGAGACTCATGCGCCGGAAATATACAGTGCAGGAATTCAAAGAAATGGTATCATGCATCAGAGGGCAGCCCTGGAGGTCTAGCATTGTCACTGACCTAATAGTCGGGTTCCCAGGAGAAGATGATGAATCATTCAAGAGGACCCTAGCATTTCTCGAGGAAGTCAGGTTTGACAAGGTTCATGTTGCTAGATACACTTTGAGGCCGTTTACAGAGGGCTATCTCATGCATGGCGTACCAGAGCCTGAGAAGAAGAGACGTAGCAAGCTAGCCACAGAGGTGACGCTGAGAGTGGCTTATGAAATCAATAAAACATACGTTGGCGAAGTAAAAGAGTCTCTGATCGAGACCCTCTCATTTAGGGGGGACTTGATGGCTAGGACAATAGAGTACAAGCCAGTGATAATTAAAAATCAGACGGCAAAAATAGGGGAACTAGTGAAAGTTAAGATAACCGATGCCTCCCCACTCCACTTATTCGGAGAGATTATTGACTAGACTGAGCGCGCAATCTTATCTCTTCAATCTTCTCTACCGCTTTCCTTATGTCTTCCTCCGTAAGTTTTCTGAAGAGCGGCTTAGGTTCAGGAATTGCTTGTCCAACTGGCACGGGCTCCTTTATTTCTTCCCATCTGTGTGTTGACACTTCATCAGTGTAGCCTAACTGTGTCCAGATTTTCTGGGAGCTTGAGGGTATGTATGGGTAAAGCATTATGGCTAGGGCTTTGATAAGGTGTAGTGCAACATATATGGGCGTCGCGGCTTCCCTATCCTCGAGTTCCCACGGTTTACGGGCATTAAGGTAAGAGTTGCCTCTACTTGAGAGCTGTAGAATCTTGCCCAGCGCCTCTCTCAATTTAAAGTTCATCATAGACGCGGCTACTTCTTCACTATACCGTGTAATTACGTCTTGTAAAGCTTTGTCCTCTTCAAGGTATTCTCCTGGTTCTGGGACCTTGCCAAAGAACTTATTAAAGGTGATTACGAGGACTCTATGAATAAAGTTTCCAATGTTGTCGTTCAGGTCGTTATTAATGATTCTCACGAATTCTTCCCATGAGAAGTTCATATCGCGGATCTCAGGTCTCAGGCTGAGAAGCACAAATCTCCAGTAGTCCACTGAAAATACTTCCAGAGCCTCGTCAATCCATATTCCTATTCTCTTGCTCTTCGAAAACTTTAGACCCTTGAATAGGAGGTATTCAGTCGATGACACGGACCACGGCAATACGTACCCTTCACCGCTAGCCATAAGCAGAGCGGGGAAAATTATTGTATGAAAGGGTATGTTATCCTTGCCAATAAAATATACGCTCCTAGTTTCTTTATTAAGCCAAAATTCTTTCCACCTCTCCGTTTCCCCCCTATTTTCGAAATACTCTATTGTTGCAGAAATGTATCCCAAAACTGCCTCCATCCATACGTATATTGTTTTTCCTTCTGCTCCCGGGAAGGGCGCAGGAATCCCCCACTTGTTGTCCCTAGTAAAAGCCCTGGGCTTGAGACCGTCCTTCAATATTTGTAGACTCATGTTTCGCGCATTTTGCGGCAAATTGTCGTTCTCCTGAATGTATTTTTCTAGCTCTTGTGACAGGCGAGGCAGATCAAAAAACCAGTGCATAGTTACTCTAAGTTCAGGAGGCGAGCCACAAATACTACAGTGCGGGTTTATGAGTAGTGCTGGCTCCAGTAAACGCCCACAGTTTTCACATTGATCTCCGTATGCCTTGTCGTAGCCACAGTATGGACAAGTCCCGACGACGTATCTATCAGGTAGGAAGATTTTATCCTTCGGGCAGTAGTACATTTGAACATTGTCAGAGAATACGTATCCATTCTCGTACACTTTTCTGTAAAATTCTTGCACGAATTTTATGTGAACCGGGCTTTCTGTCCTAGAATAATTATCAAAGCTGATGTTCCACTTCTCGAATAATTCCTTGATGAGTTTATGATTCCTCTCAGCTAATTCTTTTGGGTTTTCTCCCCTTCTTATAGCCTCAACTTCAATAGGCGTACCATGCATGTCGCTGCCGCTTACAAAGACAACTTCGTCTCCAAGCAACCTCAGGAAACGCGCGGCAACGTCGGCTGAAAGAATGGACCCTATAAGGTTTCCTAAGTGAGGTACTCCATAGACATAGGGCCACGCTGCACATATGAGCCACTTCTGAACTGGTCGGTTACTCCTCTGCATAACCGCCTCAACAGGATAAACGCTTTTAGGAATATAATGTTTGTTCTTCATTACCGGGATTCATAAATAATGCAGCGCTAAAAACTGTAAAGTTTTATTAATTGACAACAACGATAATGCCTGCAAGGTCACGCACGCTAAGCCACGGGGATTCGCTGGGCTATTAACTCTGCACCCTGCGCGCTGGGCGATGCATAGCACATGGAGATACGCTAAAGCAAAGGAACAGCTATCGTGAGAGATACCTAGAGGACAGCTTTGATAGTCTTCTAGCAATTTCAATAAGTTTCTCTTCAGCGTCGTTAACCATTTTTGTATATTCTTTCTTAGTAAGCCTACCTGTTTTAAAAGCTCTTTCTATTTTTTCAATTTCCCTCAAACTACTTGTAAGCGAGTTTGATACTTCATCAAGCTTTGAGGATAAGTCTTTCCATTCACCTTCCAGATCCTTGAGCATTTCTCTAGCGCGCCTCTCAAGTTCCTTGTCCTTTTGTTCGAAAGCTCTTAGAGCAGCGGTTATTTTCGTTATGCCCGCTCTTCTTTCTCTGAGGTTCCTGAGCTGACTGATAAGATTAGAGATCGCTTCCCCTCTTGTAGTCAATATTAGTGCTAATTCTTTTATCTTCTCTTCCTTCTGTAAGGTTCTAGCGAGGGTCTTTGTTTTTGCGCTGGAAGTTTTCCTCCTTGAAGTGTAGAAAACGCTACCTACTACCGCTAAAACGGTAAGTGAAATTGCTAGATATATGCCTAGAGGTTGTGATATCGTTGATGCAGAAAAGTTCGGCGTTACCGTTACTGCTGGATAAGTATCGTACAGGAAAAGTGGTCCCTTTGTTGCAAACTCATAGCAATGCATATCACCGCTTGTCGTTTCAGAGATGATACCAGCTGCTGTTTGTATAATTCCCGGCAAGCATAATTCAATAGTATAGTTCCTAACCACGAAGCCTAGGCCCATATAGAGGGGTAAAGTGCTCGTTAAATTAAAGGAATAAACAAGTGAGAGTGTAGTTCTTTGGTTCCTCCTCTGAAGAGAGGTTAACATTTGATAGATGACGAGCTGTGACTGATTTGTGGCATATACGCTTATATAATTTCTCGGAACTTGTTTAAAGCGCCAGTGTATTCCCAGGAAAGTAGCATTCCTGGGCAGATTAAAGCTGAGCTGCTCCACCCAAGCATCCGCCAGTGAGACAACCGTTAATGTATCATTGAAGAGGACCCTGTCTCCTTTCAAAATGATCCTTCTCTTTAAGTAGTCAACCCTATAGATTGGATAACCAGTTAAAGAAATGTTTGCTGAAACCACGTCCATGCTACCGGGGGGAAAGGACTGATTATATCTAACTGTAGCTCCCGTTACGTTCCCTAGAAGAGATTTTAAGTTCATAGGCTGAGGAAGGGTTACCTGCCCAGCAACGTTGGAGATGAGCCCTGCTGGAGATAGAGGTACTGGGATAACCACTTTAACGATTTCGGTGCTTGAGTCAATCGTGTCGAAAACGAAAGTAAAGTTTATGCTAGAGGTAGCTGGGAAACTGAACTCTAAGAGACCGCCACGTAGCTCACCAGTGACCATGAACTTACCATTGGATGCTATGGCTATGACTAGTTTCTCCTGGTATGGGGAAATGTTGAATGCGACTTCGGTTACAGCTTGAGGCAACCTAAGACTATTAAATACTACAACGTAGCCATATTCTATTCTCCCGGAAACTCTTGCAGAAGCAGGGTAAGAGATTGCTCCATCCGCCTCCACTGCGGGGATTGCCCACAATGCAAGGATTATTAGAGCAAGGACTGCCCCCAGGCTAATTACACGTACACAGCCCCTCAAATTCAAAGACTTCACCAGTTCTTGCTCATTCTTTTTAGGCTGTGAAATGCGATATTTAAGCATCTCCCCTGGGTTAGTAAAAGGCGAGTTAAGTGAGAAAGTTGCTTAGGGACCGATGAAGTCCTCAATTGTGGGAAGCCTCTTGGACAAGCCTTTTCGCTCCCTGATTGTTAAAGCTATCTGCTCCAGCTGAGAAGAAGGCACTGGTGCCCACCTGTAAAACTCGTACGCAAAGAAGGCTCTTCCCTGAGTTGCTTCCCTCATTTCGTCAGCGATGTTGAAGCTTTCAGCAACAGGTAGTTCCGCAAGCACCCTCATGACTAGCCCCTTCTCCTCCATAGAAATTATCTTACCTCGATGCCTATTTAAGACTGTTAAAACCCCGCTCACTTGTTGCGAAGGAACCTTAACATCCACCTTAAGTATTGGTTCAAGCAGCACAGGTTTAGCAGACAGCAAAGTCGCCATTATGCTATTTTTAGTTGCAGGCATTATTTGCGCAGGACCCCTATGCGCCGGATCTTCGTGAAGAACTGCATCGACTAAAACAACTTTAACACCCCTCACAGGTTCCTGCGCCAACGGTCCTGCTTCCATCGTCCATCGGAAGCCCTGAATGATAGTATCCTTGACCTCTCTCAGGTACTGAAGCCCACTTGTCCTATTAACTATCACGTTATAGTTTTCATCTATGTCCCATATGTTTCTGGCTTCATCAGTATCCCAGCCAGCGTACTCGCGAAGGATTTGAGCCCTCTCACGCCAATCCTGATCCGGGTAAACTTTCCCCTCCTGCATGAGTTTTATTGTTTCTTCATTTAGCGGCTCAGCATAAAAGTACAGCTTATTGTGCTTATTGGGAGATTTTCCTTCAAACACCTGTCCCTTTTCACGTATTGTTTCGCGGTATCTAACTATCGGTGAAGAAGTGACTATATCTATTCCTGTTCGCTGCTTTAACTCCCACAATGTTATCTCGAGGTGTAGTGTCCCAACCCCACTCAGCAGATACTCCCCAGTTTCTTGATTGATATAAACCTTTAGCGTTGGATCCTCAATTGCAAGTTTCCTCAGAGCATCAACAAGCTTGGGTAAGTCGCCACTCTTCTTAGGCTCGACTGCAATTGTCACAACAGGTTCAGCAACATAGGCTAAATGCTCAAACGGACACATAACGTCCTTGTAGTTTGCATCTACAACGGTCTCTCCAGCCCTTGCTTTATCCAAGCCAAGCATTGCTACTATGTTGCCAGCTGAAATTTGCTCAGTTTTCTCTCTATACGGACCCATATATAGACCAACTTGCAGGACCCTGGCACTATCCTTAGCGTTTAACAGGTAAACCTCCTGTCCCTCGGTAACTGTTCCGCTGAAAACCCTTCCAGTGGCTACGTGTCCAGCATGTGGATCAATATTGATCTTGCTCACGGCTACAACCGCGGGCCCGTCCGGGTCACAGTCTAGCATGGCTTTACCTACTACACTGTTGAGGTCTCCCTTCCAAAGCTTGGGTACCCTGTACCTCTGCGCTTCACGAGGGTTCGGTACATGTTCCACAACCATGTCCAGGAGAGCAACATAAAGCGGGAAGTCCTGTGCCAGCTTATCCTTTTCGTCTCTAAGGTAAGCGTCTACGATGTAGTCGAACTTTACCCCCTTTTCTAGTGCAAGCGGTACAGTTAATCCCCATTTGTGAAGAGCGCTTCCGAAGGCCACCTGACCTTTCGCAAAATCCACCTTCCACTTGTCTCTAAATTCTTTGTCGGCATAAAGGTCAATAAGCGCATTAAATTCTTTCACTATTTCTACGAACCTTTGCTGTATCTCCCTGGGTTCCAGTTTCAGCTCCTTTATTAACCGGTCTACTTTGTTTATATAAAGAAGAGGTCTCACGTATTCTGCTAAAGCTTGTCTGACCACAGTCTCCGTCTGAGTCATCACTCCTTCCACCGCATCCACAACCACTATACCTCCATCCATCATTCTCAAACTCCTGGTAACATGCCCGGTAAAGTCTACGTGCCCAGGCGTATCTACAAGGTTTATTACATAGGGCTTGCCCTCCCACTCATGGTAGAGAGACACATTTGCAGCCTTGACCGTCATTTGCCTTAACTGCTCAATTTCTACGTAATCGAGAGCCAGGGCTTGACCAGCAACTTTGGGACTTAGTATGCCCGCGCCCATAAGGAGGGAATCAGAGGTAGTTGTCTTACCATGATCAACGTGAGCCAACGTTCCTATGTTCCTAACCTGCTCAATGTTTTTCATTATTTTTGCTATGTCGCTTACCTGTTTGTATCTCACCATATCCTCTCCCACTTCTCTACCTAGTTCACCCAACGAAACAAAAACCAGCTTATAACGATTTCTGCTAAGGTCGTAGCGCGTGCGCGCCGGCCACCACCCCGCCTTTTTGCGTGTGGTCAGTAGTCGTCGCTGCTCCGCCTTGACCGGCTTCACTCCTCTGGGTGTCACTATAAAGCTTTTCGCAATGAAGCTTGTGGGCAGCTTCCCTCCCCCACGCCTGAGGATGTTCAGCGCTGCGTTGATGTCTGAGTGCATAGTGTGGCCTTGTGGGCAGTGGAGTTGCCGAGGGCGCTGGGGAGGAGCGTGTGCGAGTAGGAGCTCCGCCTCCTCAGGGGGTACTACCTCGACAGGTCAGCGATACGCCGCATACGCATACGCGAGGAACGCAGCAAGAAGCTGATGGATGGCGCGAGTACTTGAGAGGCGCCTGGTGAAGCGCGGTGTACTATAGTGCGCGTAACATTTAATTTGTCCCGGCGAAATTTCCTTCTGGGGGATGTGTCGTGGATATTTATCTGCTTGGGCATCTCACCATAGACATGGTTGTTGAGGGGGACCGAATGAGAAGGAGCCTAGGCGGAACAGTCACTTTTGGTTCCCTTGCTTCGCTGAGACATGGCGCCAGGCCTCATATAATATCTAAGGTTGGCACGGACTTCCCCGATGAGTACTTAATGTTCCTCGCCAGGAATAGCATAGACATAAGTGGCGTAGCTATTTCAAGGTTCCTTCCAACTACGAAGTTCAAGCTTGTGTACCGAGGCAGCGGAGAAAGAGACCTTTACTTGCTTTCCAGGTGTGAAGACATTCTTTCTGGAGACGTTCCTCTTGGGAGAATAAAGGGAGGTATTGTAGTCATAGGTTCGCTTATGGGCGAGATACCTCCAAGCGTTGTCCAGGAGGTTTCCGAGGTAGCTTCACTTGTGGTAACTGATATTCAAGGCTATGTGCGGAGGCAACTTAGCGACAAAAGAATAGTCTTAACCTCTTCGCCTGAGGCAAGGTTAGTGATTTCCCTCTCGGACATAGTTCACGCGGAGGTGTC
>JAJHRM010000086.1 GCA_020832965.1 Thermofilum sp.
CGAAGATTGGGAGAAACTTTTAAAAGATGCTCCTCAAGCGATAATAATTGTTAATTCTCATGGTGAGGTAATCCCTATACCCAGTAGCTATAATGCAGATTGGTGCGCGTTTTTAGGCGATCTAGCTAGGTTAATAAAGGACAAAGGATGGGTTCTCGTAAATCCGGTGGGGTACGCGTTCTGGGGCGTGGGAAACTCGGCAGACCCCCGAGTGGGCAGCGCGAAAATAATTGAAGAGCATGGTCTGAGCTGCTTCGTGTGGGGGGTAGGGTTAGCGGCTAGCGCGTGGCCTCCGCTTCCAGAAGACGAAATGGTTGGCGAATATAACGAATTAGCAAAAAGATTGTTCGATGTATTTGGCTATGAAACCGGTTACGATATACCAAAATCAATCCCGATACACAGACCCCTTACGCTTTTCAACGGTACCACAGAAGTTCTGCCACAGTGGGCTTTGATAGAGGTGAAGGGAGAAAATGTAACGTGCTACGGCTTTGCCGCTTACAGGATTGGGCAAGGATACCTAATATGGGGAGGGCTTCACCACATAGCCCCAGGAACGAAATTTCCGGACGACGTTATCGCTAGGCTAACAGCGGTGGCTGTCGCTTACTTCATTGATCCAAACATACTTTCCATGCCAATAACTCCAAAGAAAAGCTTATTTCTTAAACCTTCGACAATAATTTTAATTATATCCATAATCGTCATTGCGGTAATTTCGTTATATATTTTAAAAACTCTAGGTTTTATTAGAAAAATTTAGTTAAAATTATTTATCACTTTGAGAAACGATAACAGTTTATAAGATCTTTTAGAAAAAGCAGAAACTTATTAGAACGGTTTAATCCAAGTTGACTTGAATACTAGAGTGATCGCGCTCGCTATGCCGACAACGACTCCTAAACCCATGCCGAGACCGGCTATCACCGTGTTCCTGTTTCTCATATAGCTTTCTCTCCCCACACGGCTTTCTACGATCTTGCCTATGATGCTCCCCATAAGTATGGCCATGGCATACGGCGGTATCGTCTGAGTGCCCGTCACTAGCGCGGTGAAATCGAAAGGCAACCCGAAGTACCTGTTAGCAAGGATGCCGGCGATGCCTACGGAAAGCATGCTGGCGTATGCGTAAAGCAGCAGCGTCATGCTGGCCACGATTTCGCGCGACACCCATATGCCCATCGAGATGAGTTGTACGGGCCAGTACGCCATCACGTAAGGGTACTGGGAAGAAGGGATCGGAGCTATGGCCCAGAAGAACTGCACGTAAATGAAGCTGAATATGTTGTAAAGCACAACGGTGAGCGCGTACGCTTTGAAGAAATCAATCGGTTTGGTTTCAGTCAGCAGCGCCGTCTTTATGGACTCCGTCCACGCTGGAGCGCTGTCCCCTCCTATCACTGGGCTTATGAACCACGCGTCCACCTTCGGGTATCCCGACGCTAGAACTAGCGCGTTCCAAAGGTAGGGTATGGAGATGCTGAGCCCGGTCTCCCCCCTCGCTCGAGCACCCGCTACAGCGATCACGAAGCTTAGGGGGATCGTCATCAGCGAGAAAGCTACAGGGAAGCCCGGCACCAGCGCTTGGAACAGCGCCACGGAACCCAAGGCTCCGGCTAAGTACATCGCTAGTATTGATCGGAGGGAGGGGAAGCCGAGCCTGCTCTCCGACCCACCCTTTACTGAGGCTAAGGCTTTGAAAGCCCCTACGAAGCTGCGCCATCCTATAGCCAGCGTCAACGTCGCTAGAGCGAAGACGAAGCCTACGCTGGGGACAGCCCATATCCTCAGGTACGACCTCTGCCACACGAGAGAAAGATCCATTCCTCTGCGCCACTCCGCAGCCCACGCGGGGAATGCGTCTCGGAAGTAGGTTGTTGCCAACCAGTTGCCGAATACCCAAACCGATAGCGAGCCGATAGCGATGAAAACGCTTGTCCGCAGAGGTAGTAGCGCGCCTAGCGCCCACGATAACGGATCCGTCGCTATACCGAATATCGCCCCAGGCATAAACTGATCTACGCCGTAGTACCCTGTCGTAAGGTCAACCCAAGGTATCGGAATTATCTGCACAAGCGTGCCGTAAGCACCCATAGCTAGCGTTGGGATCGCGTAAACGATTGTTCCGTACACGATACCGGCTATGGCTGCCAGAGTGAACGTCCTTATCTGGTGCGGTTCGCGCTCGGTTAAAGTTGTGATGAGCTGCGCGTTCACATGGGCGTACGGGAACGTCAGGTTCTCCCGCTCGATGAACACGAGCGAGCATATCATCGCGAGAGCTATCTCCTGCAGCACGTAAAAGAGCCCAAACTGAACGTTGACGACGATGAGCGGAATTAACCAATCGGGGTGCATAAAGGTTCTGAGAGCAGCGGCTTCAGAGGTGTAGGATGGAGCGTACCACGAGGGGATGAGCTCGGGCAAAGGTCTCTTGCTGAACGGATCTACGAACGACCACGAGAGGGGGGATGTTGCTACGTAGTGGCGGAACACCATCCCCAGGTACGAGGCGGTGCCAGCGGCCAAACCCCCTAGAGCCAGCACCAGCGTTATCTCCTGCTTAGTCATGGAGACACCTATTATGCTCGATAATTCCGTGAAGAGCAGCACCAAGATGTACACGGCTGCGCCCGCTATCGAGGTTCCCGCAACCAGCAGCAGGTAAGTGTTCACCGGAAGGAAGACAGCCGATGCTATTAAGAGCGCCAGGACGGTTCTAACAGTGAAACCCGGCTTCAATTCTGCTGCCCGGTCCATCTCAAACCCCTTCCGTTCGCTTCCCCATATACTTTCTTCTAATGTCGGGAGATAGGCTGCGCCACAGCAGCATCTGCTTCCTTACACAATCTATCACGATGTAGTTCCTCGACGCCCAAATCTCCCTCACGCCACTTTTTCGAGTTATCGTTAAGTACGCGTTAAGCCTGTCACCGCTCTTGGCGAAAGCGAGCTTCAACTCTTGCCACACTCCTGCGTCTAGGGGTATGAGCTGCATCAACGCTGTCACCGCCATTTCGCTCGGGAGCAGGTTCACGGAGTGAACGATGAAGGGGTCTTCGCTCTCAACGGTCCTGCTCTCTAGGTACTCGGCAACGAACGCCAAGACGCCCAGCGCCTCGGCATCGCTTTCTACCGAGAACGGGAGGGGGACTTCCCACACGTCGCCTTTCGGCCTAGTGGGCGGTCTCCACCTTCTTTCCAGAGAGGGGGTTATGAGCTTTGATGCCGCGTACGCCGGCCACAGCGACGCAACAACCGCCGCCAGCAGAGGGATAATAATGCCTAGCAACGAAGCTATCGAGGAGAAGTTGACGATAAAGCCTTTAGGCAGGAAGCCCAGCTTCACCATAGCGATGTTAGCCGCTATCCCTACGAAGTACCCGATCACGCATCCGATGATCGCGTAAATCAGAGCTTCTGTGACGAAAATCAGGATTATTCCGGAGGGGGCGAGACCCACGGCCGAGTACACTTTGATCTCCCTCTCCCGCTCTCGGACCGTAGCGAAAAGTAAGCTAGCGACGTTTAAGCTCGCGATCGCGATGGGTATTACCACATACTCAAGCCCCGCAACGCTGTACCATCCTACGGGGCTGGGCATGCAAACCCTTTTATCTTGCGTAAACAACAGCTTCGACTCGCCGAGTATTAGTGCCGCGTCCTTAGCCACACGCTCTACCGTCGCCTGGTCCCCCACGACAGTTACGGAGGCGAGGAAGCCCCCCATTTCGAGCGCAACTCTGTACGGTACCAGAACCACCTGCTCCCATGACAACGGGACTTTCTGCTGGATCTCGGTGGTGATCGGTCTAATGGTTAGCTGCGGGATGTTGTCCGGGTTGGCGGGTGTCATCGCGTAATTGTCGAGGTCCAAAACCCTGTTGAGAACGGACGGTTCAATTACACCCTTCACGGTAAACTCCTGCGAGAATATCCGGATTTTATCGCCCACAGAAACGTTCAATGCTTCGGCGACATTTCTTGGCAAGATGCAGCTGTAAACGTCCCATTTCCCGAACCAGTCTCCCTCGACAAGCGCGCTCTTTAGCAGCTCCATCTCGTTAGGAGCGACTCCCATCAAGGCTTTCACGCGGTACGAGGAGGTGCTAGACTTGAGTTCTAGAAGGACACCTTCCCCTCCAACGCTGGGCGGGTAGTACCACGCTCTCGGTATTATGGTGACCTTCCAATCGCTCAACGCTTCCATCAACATGGTCACCTCAGGTTCTAGCGCTAAGTCCGGTGCGTACTGCAGATCACGCTTGACGAGAAGACCTTGGTACAAAGGCACTCCTTCTACATTTACAACCTTCGCTTCAACCAAGGGCGAAACGGACGTCAACGCGGTCAGCGAGAACGCCGTCGCAGCTACGGTTACGAAAATAAGAGCGCTTCTAAGCGCTCGCGCCCTGATGTTCCTAGGTGCCTGGCTCATCGCCATTCCGGTAAGCGAGCTGTAAGGCATCTTCTCGATTATGTGCGCGCCCATAACCTTTTCCCTAAACTCGCGCGAGTAAAAGCGTAGCTTATCGGTGAACACCGCTAGCATAACTATGAATAGGATCAGTGACGTTAAGCTCAAAGGCCCTAAAAGCACGTTTGAGGCTATCTTCGGAGCTGGGTGAACGTTGAGATAGACGGCGAACGCCGCGAGGAAGATCACCGGTACGCTCAATAGGGCTTTGACACCGGTGGCCGACAACGTGAGCCTTTCGAAGAAAAGCGAGAAGAACAAGAGAAGCGCGAATACTAGCAAGCTTGTATTAACAGTATCGTATATCGTCCCCATAACGCTGGCGTAGGCTGCCACGCTGTAGCTCCACGCAGCGTAAGCTTTAGAGTAAGCCTTATCGTAGACCTTTTGACCGAGGTATTCCTCGGCCTCCTTCAAGTGTCTCCGGGCGTTATCAAGGTAGTACTCCACCACTGGGTTAATCACCATGAACCGCTTCAGCTCGTTATAACGACCTTCAGCTAGCGTTAAAGTGTCCTTGGCAAAAGCGAGCGCTGTGAAGGGTATGCTAAGCCTTCCCTCTTCCAGCCCTCCAAAGCCCCTCCCCTCCGGGTATTCGGGGGAAGAGTTTGTCAAAATACCTACGATGTTTAAGTTGGGTCCCGCTCTGAAAATCAAGAGACCTTTAGCTCTGGGTGGCACAAAGAGGACCGCGACCTTCTCGTACCCTACCGCTGAGAGCCCCCAAGCTACGAATTGACTGACTTGCTGCGCGTCGTACAGCGTCAGCGTCCAAGGCCTACTGCTCAACGCGTGGAGCGTATTCCTGAATACGGGATTCATGTACATCAGCGGCCTATACGTTGTGGGATCCACGAGATCGAAGATTTCGATCGGTACAGCCCTAAACACAACCGTCGTCACGTTGTATGGGTGTGCGTTAACTTCGTAATCGAACCTGATCCTCATCCTACCGTATTGACCCTGATCAGGCGCGTACTCGATGACCCCCGTCTCTTCGCTCAGCTTGTAAGCTTCAAAGTGCCATACGTCAACACGCCCGTAGCCATGCCCGTAACCGTAGCCGCTTACGCCGTGGATCTCAAAGCTCCCTTTTTCGTCGCTCATCGTTATTATCCGAGAGAAGGGGTACGAGGAGTAGCTTACATCCACCCTGCAAGCGACGACCACCGCGTTCGGAACCTCCGTGTACCACCCCCTGCTAACATTAAAAGTCCATACCTTACCTTTAACCGTCATAAACCCAGCTAGATCCCCACCAGCTGCTGTGAAGAGGTAGCGGGATGGCGCTACTTCACTGTATGTAATACCGATCGAGGGTTCGTTGGCCAACCCGTAGACTATAGCTGCTGCGACCTCTAACTGGGGTTTAAGATTGTTGAAGTTCACGCTTTCCCACGTATCAAACGGATGCCCCTGCTGCAGTCTTAAGACATTATCCGTCCTTACAGTAAATGATAGGCCGTGCGCCACGGCAAAGGGTTCGCTATCTAGCATGTAAGGTTCTGGGATCGAAGCCCACCACCCGTAAGACCCCGAGGGATGGAAGCCGTCTCTAACGCTGTACCTTTTACCCGTCTGCTTCTCGAGCAGGGGGATGTAGTAATTGAATATGCGAGGCTGCAACCACCTCAACCATCGAAGCATAGGACCACTGGCTCCGAAATCGTACATGTGGCCTCTGTAGAGAAGCGCGACGTCGCTCCCGTCAGTTGAGAAATCAAGCGCCACGAATACGTATATCCTCTTTCTTCCCGCTACAACGTCGGGACTGAAAAAGAACTTTTCTACGAACTCCCTCGCTCCAGCCAGCGCCTGCCAATGGCCCGATAAGGCCACAAAGTATACCGTCCTAAGCGGTCTGTTCTCTGAGAAGTATCGCGCAAGCTCCAGTAGCGACGCTACGCTCACCGCTTCATCCGCTCCGGGAGCTAGCTTGGGGACAACAGACCACGCGTCGAAGTGCGCTGCAACCACGATAATTTCATCGGGGTAACGTGTTCCATTGATGATCCCGATAACGTTTGCAGCGGTCACTTTCTCCCACTTAAACTCGCTATCGATAACCACCTCAACGCCCTCCTCCTTAGAAACATTCAGGAGGAAGTCTGAATCCTCTTTCCGCACATAAAACCTCGGGAAGTACAAGGGAACGTTCAGGAACTTTGCCATAGCCTCCCACCTCGTAGTGCCGCTAGGTTCGGTAAATATCACGGCTTTAGCTCCTAAGCGAGCAGCGTTAACCCAGTTATCTCCACTATTGAAATCCATTAAAACAATACTTCCATTCACTTGAAGACCGTTGAAATCTCTGAGATCGCCACTTTTAGCATATATCAACCGACCCCTTAGCCCTGAAACCTTCCAGGTTTGAATATAATTCGGCCATACGCAATATGCATCTAAAGTTTTCAATACCTTCCCATTTTTTATCACAGTAATTTTTGTTCCTAAATCTTTTGGAACAACAACTGTATAATTTTGGAGTATTACATTCTCCTTGCCTAAAATATGTACGAAGTAATTGGTTATGTAATTCAACGCTTTGTAGTAACCATCGTAGCCAGTTACGCGCGATCCATAGCTTGAAAGCGCTTGTACGTGGCGAACTATCGAACCGTAATCAAGCCTGCTAATAATTTCATTAAAGTCAAACTCCTGTGGGGAGGGAGCGCAGGAAGCTATGCTGCCTACCGCGGAGGTTATTAGCGCAACTATTAGCGCAATACTTGCCAACGCTACGCGGAATGGAACCGTACGAGCGGTTTCACCCCCGCTGAGCATCATCGCATCGCGCGATGAGCAGAACCCCTATATAAGTTTTGATGAGACGAAAAATTCTTATACTATAGCCTCAAAACCCTAAGGCGTGAGCGAGGCCGCTGAGAGGCGGCGAGCACTGCGCCCGTGGCTTATTGTTTTAGCGCTTGTAATGCCGCCAATATTCTTCTTCCTCAACGCCCCCCTGCACATGTTCGTGCAGTGGTGGGTATGGCCAGCTTGGTTCCCACCGCAGTGGCCTGTAATGATGCTGATCTTCGCCTTAATCTACAAGTTGACTGGTAAGAAGGTTTCCGCACCTACGATGGTTGCGCTGCTGAGCATCTTCTATGTAGTTTCCGGCTGGACCTACCTCATTGGAGGAACCCACTGCTGGACGATATTCCCACTCTACACGGCCGGTATGGGATGGTTCGTCCACGGGCTCTACGCGGAGCCGTACAGAAGCGTGATGTGGCAGATCACACCCGGCTTCGTGGCTCCCAAAGACCCCGAAGCTATCAGGGCTTTCTACGAAGGGGGTGCGTTCAACCTTTCTGCCTGGCTGGCCCCGATAGTTTTCTGGTCAATATTCTGGTCCGCCTTCTACGTAGCCGGTTTCGCAACGGCCTACATCATTAGGAAGCCGATGATAGAGTACGAGCGGTTGCCGTTCCCGTACGCGCAGCCCACAGCGTTCATCATAAGGGAATTTGAGGAGGAAGAGGCTGGTAGGCCTAGGTTGCTCAATATCAGGCTGAGACCTATCACTTTGTTCTGGATCGGGTTCCTGATAGGCTTCGCCTTCTACATACCCAACGCTATAAGCGCTCTAACACCTATCACGTTCCCCTACTACCTGATGGCACCCCCCTTCAACCTCAACCCATACACGAGAAGCATCCTGCCGGGCGCCAAGTTCAACGGGTGGTTCGCCCCCAACGAGATAGTGGTTTTAGCGATCGCCCCTAGGGACGCGCTGCTAACAGGCGTCATCTGGTACGTGATATTCGGCATAATTTACCCGGTCGTAGGCGTTAAAGCCGGCTTCCTCCCCTACTACCCCGGCATCGAGGACGGCAACGATTACTACCTCACTACAGGGCCGTTTAAGGCTGGCTGGTTCGGCCAGCTCGGAATCCCCATCGGGTTAGGCCTTTGGGCTTTGATAAACTACAGGAAGCACATCGCCACGTTCCTCACAGCCGCTTTCAAGAAGGTTCCAGCCACCGACGAACCCTACGCGATGATAGGCAGGATATTCATCGTGTGCTGGCTCATCGTGCTCGCGCTGTTCGCGATGATGACAGGCAACGTCGTGATGGGCATCGTCGCCATCGTATGGTATATCCTGATACAGTACGGCTGGAGCAGGGTGCAAGCGGAGGGGATGCACACTACAGCGATGGCCTACTACTGGGGCCAGTACTTCGACATCGGGACCGCGCTAGGGCAGTGGGGCCCGAGACCTGACATACGCGCGCTACCCGTTATGCTGGGCTTCGCCTCTTTCGGCGGCACCGGCTTCCTCAGGCAGTCGGCTATAGGTCCGGCGAACCACATTCAGATATACAAGGTTGCCGACGTGAACCGCGTCGATCCGAAGGATATCTTCGTACTTTCCGCGCTGACCATGGTGTCGTCAGCCATTACGGTCGCCGCGCTGACACCCTGGTGGTACACGTACTTTGGAGGCTACTTGAGGCAGGGCTGCGTAGAGTACCACGTGTGGAACTGGCCTGGTTTGTGGCAGTACACGGGCGGAACCCCGCCGCCAGTGGGCGCGGGAGAGATGGCTTTCTACACTATCTCCGCCGTGATCTTCACGCTGCTGTGCTACTTCGCGAGGATGCGGTACCCGTGGTTCTTCATAAACCCTGTGGGCGTCGCGCTGGTGAGCGTGTGGGGCTTGGCGCACGGTATCTTCGTGCTCTGGGCGTGGGTGCTAAGGGAGGTGTTCACTCGGCTGCTGGGTCCGAAAGGCTTCGAAAAGTACTACATGCCCGCGGCTTTCGGCTTCGCAATGGGCCACGGCGTGCTCTACTGGATAACGGCAGTAATCGCCTTCTTCACGAGAGCCCTGCCGGCGATCCCAGCCCACCTGCCCGGTTGAATAGTAAAAAGTTATTTTTCTTTTTTAATTGTTTAACTTAATTTTTATTTAATCATTTCTAAATTAAACATTCCTTTTGTAGCCACGAAATGTTAAAATAAGCGAACTACGAAAGCTATAGCGATGAAGCCTTGGGAGCGCGTTGTTAGTGCGATGCAACACGCGGCGCCCGACAGGGTTCCGCTGTACGAGATGCACATCCCACCGAAGATCGCCGCCGCGATCCTGGGTAAAGATCGCGCGCGCCTGAGGAGGGTTCTCGTGTGGGTCTACAAGCGGCCGGACGTCGTCGAAGCCTTGATCGACTACTACACGCGGGTCGCCATCGCATACGGCGAGTGCGCAATCGACGAGGGGGCCGACGCCATCCAGCTGTGCGTGGACTACGGGAGCAAGAACGGGCCCTGGCTCTCCCCGCAGATGTTCAGGAGGTTCGTGAAGCCCGCGCTCGTGCGCCACGTCAACGCTTTCAAGAGGAAGGGGGCCTTCGTCGTCCTCCACTCGGACGGCAACATCGCG
>JAJHRM010000087.1 GCA_020832965.1 Thermofilum sp.
GTTCTCCGGCTCGAGAGGCCGGCATACTTGACCGGGCTATACGACCGGGGCTCACCGCGCCGAGGAAACGGGGGGTTATGAGCTTTGTGGGGAAGGGGTGAGCTTTCCGCTAGCTCTAGCAGCCTGCGGAGGAAGAGGGTGGTGGGCTCTAGCCTCTTCCTCTCGACGAACTTCCTGAGAGCATGCCGCCATTCGGCGTAACGCTCGGCTAGCTTGAGGATTTCATAGGCGTTTAGCACCACGCACCAGTACTCGGTGCATCTCTCAGCATCCACTAATCTTTTCAACGCAGCTAAGCATTAAGTTTCCGATGTCTATTATACTCTATCCGAAACTTAAAGTTTTTACTTGCTAGGCAGCGATTTTGGTGTAGTAGGTTTTTGGCTCATCCGGAGCAGCGGCTGAGTCTCTTCAGCACCGCTTATTTTTCGGCGGCTCTAGCAGTTGACCATATCTCCACAACTACGAGTCTCGCACTGCATCAGCAGTTTTTCGGTTTTTTAATTTTTACCGGAGCTGAACCAAAATATATTCTCTCGCAGTTAACTTTCTTCTATTTTCTATTCTCGCTCGTAAGTAGTGCTCAGCTTAATTTAGCTGGAGTCGGGCGATTTCTAAGGTGCACGAACCTTAGATTCGATTCTAGTAAAAGTATACAGCGCTAGAAGGAACATTCCAACAATTAAGAAGGCAAATGAGAATACTGTAAAACACCTGAATGGGAAATCAGTGTATATACCTTGCACATATATTTCCATTGTATTTGTGCCATTTACATGGAAAACTATAAGATAAGTATCATAAGGAGGACTAAAAATTATGCTCCTAGGTGAAGTATATAGTTCTAAAACTGTTAAACTGTTATTTCTTAAGTTATGAATTTGAACATTTATCTTCAAGCTTTGATTTAAATTATATAGAGTAATATTTATATATTTACTACAATGATATATTCTTGATACATCGAAATTTACATTAAATAAAAGAATTAATAAATTTGCTACGTATTTATTATTCACCGTTAAAGTGCCATGATATTCGAATGGAATCTCATAAGATGTTGAGCCTATGAATGCTGTAAGAATTGACAGCAGAAACATAAAAAGGGAGGTTGCGAGCATCGCGGTGCCTGGCCAACGATCAATTTCCATTGTAGGAGAGGTTCTCTTTTCGGAGCCAATAAAGGTTGTTGATACGATCGAGGGAGAAGGTCGATCCCTACTTACACGCGCGTACCCTTTAACGGCGTTGCTCATTGTCACGTCCTGATGCTTCAAGGGAGCAAAATATTTTTAAGGTGCTTTTTCACAGCCTCCTGAAGGAGATGAAGCCGAAAATTCTATCCTCCCTGATATTGACGGTGCTAATTATTGCTATACTGCCCCCCCTGCAGGCTCAACCAGTTAAAGGTCCCGCAGTCGACAAGATCGTAGCTATAAGAGTCCCCATCGCTCAGGTACCAGATGCTATAAAGTCGGGTATTATCGATCTGTACATTTACAGCTTGCGCCCTGCACAGGCGGAGCAGCTAAAGAGTATTCCCGAGGCTAAGCTCTTCACAGCACCAGCCGGTTTGATCGATCTAATCCTTAACCCAGCGCCTGTTGCGGTGGAAAAACTGGAAGGCAACTTAACAGCCACAGAGGCTGCCACGCGACTAAATGTTCCTGCCGCCGCTATCGTGGGTCTGCGCGTCGAAAAGAATGAGACGACTGGGAAACCGTACACCATCGTTGAACTCGGTGCAAAACCAGGCAAAGGTATCAACCCCTTCGCTTTCAAGCAGGTGCGACTGGCAATGAACCACATTGTGGACAGAGAGACAATTATCAACACTATTTTGAAGGGGTTCGGCGTACCAATGTACACCTTCCTAAGCTACTACGACCCTGATTACATGACCATTGTGGATATAGTGGAGAAGTACTCTGACTACTTCAAGTATGATCCAAGGTTAGCGGATCAAATAATCTCTGAGGTTTTGACTAGCGTGGGGGCAGTAAAAAGCGAAGGAAAATGGCTCTACGATGGAAAACCAATAACCATAAAGTTTATAATCAGAATAGAAGATGAAAGAAAAGATATAGGACTTATGGTATCATCAGAATTGAAAAGGCTCGGTTTCGATGTGAGCGAGCTCCTCATGACATTCGCTGATGCAATTGATATTGTCTATGGCACCGACCCAGCCGAGCTCCGGTGGCACATTTATACTGAAGGCTGGGGCAAAGGCGGCATTGACAAGTATGATTCCGGTACCATAGCGCAATTCGGTGCTCCGTGGGTAGGCTACATGCCAGGCTGGGGCGAGCCAACTTTCTGGAACTACGCAAATAGCACCATTGATGATCTGACCCAGCGCATCTACGCTGCTAAGTACAAGGACAAGAAGGAAAGGGATGAACTGTATAGGAAAGCGACGGAGATGATCATGCAAGAAGGAATGAGGGTTTGGATCGCCACAAGGCTTGATACTCACGTGGCACGTACTAACGTTAAAGGGCTTACGATGGATCTAGGGGCGGGACTCAGAGGAATCTGGAACTTAAGGGAAGCGTACATCGAAGGGAAGAATGAGCTGAAAGTTGGCCACCTGTGGGTTTGGACAGCGATGTCCGCCTGGAATACGTGGGGAGGTTTCGCGGATGTATACAGCGTTGACTTCATGAGAGCGACAACGGACCCAGCTATGTGGTCCCATCCGTTTAGCGGGCTCCCCATCCCCTTCAGGGTTACCTATGTGGTTCAGACTGCCGGTCCGGTGGGGAACCTTTCCGTTCCCACAACGGCCTTGATATGGGATGCTGTGAATGATAAGTGGGTCAACGTGACACCTGGCACAACCGCTAAGAGCAAGGTGATATTCGATATGAGTAAATTCGTGGGAGCTAAATTCCACAATAACATAACGATTTCGATGGCGGATATTATAGGAGGAATAGCCTATCAGTTCGATCTAATTTACGATCCTCAGAGGAGCAAGCTGGAGGCTAGGTTAGCAGCAAACAGTAAACCTTGGGCGGATACAGTTAAAGGATTCGAGTTTGACTTGACGAACAAGAGGATCACCGTTTACGTTGATTACTGGCACTTTGAGGAAAGCTATATAGCGAGCTGGGCTTCGATCGGTGTAGCAAACCCTGTTGAAATTCACCAAGCAACGTTCGAGCTCGCCCTCGATCGGAGAGCCGAGACAAAGTACGTGCTATACCAGAGAGCGGGATATCAGTGGTTCAGCCTAGTATACCCTGACCATGTGCAGAAAGTCAAGGAAACATTGCAAAGGTATCTGAATAACCGCACCGTCTTCGAGATCGTCAATAAGTACTGTAACGGGTTGCTAACGTTCGAAGAGTGGAACAACAGAATTCAGGCTGATTTGGCATGGATAAACAAGTACGGTAACGCATGGATAAGCCAAGGACCATTCATGCTGACAAAGCTCGACAAGGATGCACAGGTTCTCGAGCTGACCGCCTTCCGCGACCCCACATACCCGTTCAAGCCGGGAGACTGGTGCTTGGGGACTCCAGCACTAACAGTGATCACGGGACTCTCCGTGGATTCGCCTATACAAGGCAAAATAGTGCCTGGCTCCGACGCTACCATTAACGTTGACGTGTCAGGGATGCCACCATTAACCGTTAAGTACGTGTTAAAGGATCCCGAAGGGAAGATTATCGCAACTGGTTACGCGGAGAAGACTGGAGAAACAAAGTTTGCCATAAAGCTGCCTGCCAACTTTACATCAATGCTTGCAGCCGGTGCCCGCTACACACTTACCATAGTAGCTGCATCTGATACAGTCGCTCTACCCGATCTCAAGAGGGAAGTTGTTGAAACAGCAACGGTTGCAGAGATCATTAATGTCCAACGGGCGGCTTTCCTCAAGGAGCTAGAGAGTGTTTCTACAGCGATAGAAAAGGTATCAACGAGGCTTAGTACTGTGGAAACTAGGGTCTCCGAGCTCCCAGAAAGAGTGTCGAACCTTGAGGCGAGACTTGGCTCTCTGCAAACATTGTTGTACGCCGCATTGGCGCTAGCCGCGCTAGCGCTCATTGCCGCGCTATTAGCACTGCTAAGAAAACCCGGTAAGCCACAGTAAAACAACTATTATATAATATAATATTATAATTTATTTATAAGTTTTTATTTATTCCTGAAGAAAATAACTTTAATGACCTCTCATAGACATTAGCGCGCGCTTGTTATGCATGCAGAGGAGCAGTAAGCTTAAAAGCGATCTTGCCCAGCCCCCTTGCTAGATGCCAAGTGCAACGCGTGCCGTAATTAGGAGAGGTCTAATGCTTTTGATAGCATACCTAGCCACTATAGTGCTTGTTGCAGCAGTAATGGAAGGTACAGGGTATGCGCAAAAACTATACGAGGCACTCGTGAGAGAATCCGTCAGTGCGGAGATACAAGCTATTGCTAGAGCTAGGGCTGGGCAGACGCTCTCGCCAACAGAACTAGAAGATTTGAGAAGAAGACTTACTTTTTATTATAGTGTAATGTACGGGTTGATAGATGAGCAAGGCAATCCGATTCCGCCTTACTTAAGGATGTGGAATCTTGTTAAAGATTCGCTCATGTTAAATTTCGGTTACACAACTAAAGATAGTGTCGCACAATTAGCTAATAGGTTGCCTCCTGTCCCTGTTATTGAATTGATAGCGAGCGTGCTACCTCGAACGATAATAATGATCACTATCGCCGACCTCATTACCATCGCGATTGCTTTGAAGCTAGGACCGCGTGTGGCTTATCGCCACGGCTCTCTAATCGATAAAATTGTCATTTTCTATTTTGCGTTGTTTAACGCTATACCGTTATGGTGGCTCGCAATGTTGCTTATAGTACTTTTCGCTTTTCAACTAAGAATCTTTCCACCTAGCTTAAGAGGTGTTCTTGTTTATATAAACAATTTCTGGAATGATCCCGTTAACAACTTCTTAAATATAGCGTACTACGCAGCTCTCCCCATACTTACAATCGTAATAGCTGGTTTAGGTGGCTGGCTCTACGGGATCCGTGCTATGGTTTTGAGGGTTATCAGAGAGGATTTCGTAACTGTTGCTAAGGCTAAAGGATTACCCGAGAAGGAAATTACGAGTAAGTATGTATTGAGAGTGGCTCTTCCGCCAGTCATAACTTCTGTCATCTTAGCGCTTGCAGGCTCTCTCGGCGGCTTCATAATAACAGAATCTGTTTTCGATTGGCCTGGTATGGGTACATTGTACTATCTAGCAATAACGAGCGGAGATACGAACACTGTAATGGGGCTTTTTGTGATAACTGTTGGTGTGTATGTTTTGGCAAGATTTATTCTGGAACTGATATACATAATGTTAGATCCGAGAATTAGGGTAAGGTGAAAAGGTATGGCAACTAAGAATTTAGGAACAAAATCGCTGCGCGTTGCTCGAGGAGTGCAGAATGCTATAAAAGAGGTGTGGAGTTACGGTACTGGTAAAGCTGGGATTATTCTGCTTGTGCTTTTGCTATTAATTTCAGCATACGCGTCTGTCACTATGCCTCCCGGTTTTATTAGCTTATGGGAATCAGCCGCTTACTGGGATGAAAATCCGCAGCTTGCGCCACCAGCTTGGATATGTTCGTTTGGAGCTAGATGTGCGAATCATTTCGTTAAAGTTAAAACTAATCCGGATTTATCATATAGCATGTTGAACAGAATCTATTATAATTATACATTTGCTTACGATTTAACCAGTGATGCGTTTCCTCAAGATTTAATAATAAAAATTGTAGACCTTTGTGTACTAATAGTGAACCAAAAAGCTATAATCCCTGTTGTTATAGTTTCAGTTACTCGACCTGACGGTTTGACAGTTACAGTTTCTAGCTACGCTGCTACTGGAATTACAGTAAATTATACCTCAGGTGAAGGCGTAATTTTTGTGGGAAGTAAAGATACTCCAATCAGGTTGGGTATTGACAGCAGAAGTTTGGTAAATAGTATAATTAATTATTATAATCTAAGTATTCCGGTAACTATTACTGGAAAGAACGAAGCTATACAGATGTTAGGAAGAACTATCGTTATTAATCGTGTCGAAGATTTTGCTCGGAGGCACGCTCAAGATCTGTTGTTTGGATATCCAAAGCTCACTGTTATTGTAAATAATCAAACTAAAAATATAGAGAAGTTTACTAATATGATAAATAATATAATCAATTCTGTTTCTTCTGAAAGCTCAGAAAAAGTTGATTATTTGAGGAAAGAATTAATGGATATTAGAAATGAACTATACTCAATAGGGAAATCAAATATCTCGTTATCAGATTTTGTGCAAAATCTTAGGAACTTACAGAAACGATTGGAAAATGTCTGGAAGATGGCATTTATAGATCTATTATTGCCACCCGAAAAGTTAAACGAGTTGTATGACTTATGTATGTATCTCTCTGTATATATTGATCAGTTAACGTACACAACCGCTTTCTTTGATGTATATTTGGCAACTTTCCCATTAAAGGGTCGTTATACGATTACTGTGACTATAATCTACGATGTTGTAGGCTCTATGGAAGGTGTTACTGGTTCGTTATCCTCGCCTGCTGGTGAAGTGAGGGTGATTGTTAAGGGGTCCGCTTACGGAGTTCTTGGGACAGATGATTTAGGACGGGATCTAGCGAAGCTGCTACTCTATGGTTTCCCAATAGCTCTCGGAATTGGTGCTTTCGCAGCGGTTGTAACAACTATAATCGGAGTTCTTCTCGGGATTATCAGCGGATACTACGGGGGATGGATAGACGAGGTTGTTCAGAGAACGGCCGATATAATCGGTAATATTCCATGGCTGCCGCTGTTGATAATCATGGCGCAAATAGCGCAGCAGGTTTTTGCCCTTTATCCTCCAGCCACCAAAGCATTAATGATTATGCTTACGATTCTTGGTGTAATGATACTTACTGGTTGGGGGGGACTTGCGATAACTGTTCGAGCTATGATTCTTTCGATTAAAGAGGAACCGTACGTTGAGGCTGCGATAGCGTTGGGGGCAACTCATAGGAGGGTTATTATGAAGCATATAGCTCCGCAAGTGGCGATATACGCGGTTGCGAACCTAGTTTCGGGGGTGCCGAGTGCGGTGTTGACAGAAGCCGGTTTAAGCGTTTTGGGAATACGGCATGGGTGGCCGACGTGGGGGGCTGTTTTGAGCAGAGCTAGGGATCTGGGTAGGTATGACATATGGTGGTGGATTCTGCCGCCAGGGATCCTCTTGGCGGTAACATCTTTAACGTTCATTATGCTTGGTTTCGCGATCGAGAAGATCGTGGAGCCAAGGTTGCGAACCTTATAAAATGGGGATGAAAGGTGGGTTGGCTATGAGTCTACTGGAGGTTCGTGATCTCAAGACGTACTTCTTCACTCAGCGAGGGGTTGTGCGGGCAGTAGATGGTGTAAACCTTAGCTTAAACGAGAGAGAAGCGCTTGGAGTTGCGGGAGAGTCGGGTAGTGGAAAGTCCACTTTGGCGTTTTCAATTATCCGGCTTGTTCCCCCGCCAGGTAAAATTGTTGGGGGCAAGATACTATTCCAAGGTAGGGACATCTTAGAGCTGGATGAGGAAACTTTTAGGAGAGAAATTAGGTGGAAAAACATCTCTATGATCTTTCAAGGAGCCATGAACTCTTTAAATCCAATGTACACGATCGGCGATCAACTGGCTGAAATTTTCATTATTCATAAGAACTATGATAAAAAGGAGGCTTTAGAGGAAGCGAAGAAACTACTGGAAGTTGTAGGGATAGATCCGAATCGTGTGAGAAGTTATCCGCACGAGCTGAGCGGCGGTATGAAGCAGAGAGTTATGATAGCGATGGCTCTTGCGCTTAGACCCAAGGTTTTGATAGCTGATGAGCCGACAACGGCTCTTGACGTTGTTGTGCAAGCGCAGATCATGAATTTGCTGAAGCGTATAAAGCTCGAGTATGGTACGTCTGTAATCCTTATAACGCATGATTTAAGTCTCATAGCTGAGATAGCTGATCGTGTAGCGATAATGTACGCAGGGAAGGTGGTTGAGCAAGGGTTGAGCGAGCAAGTCTACGAGAATCCCGCTCACCCTTACACTAAGGCGCTGCTAGGCAGTATACCGAGGTTGCACGGGGAGCTCAAGGAGTTAACCTTTATTCCCGGAGCCCCTCCCGATTTGTCGAATCCGCCTTCTGGTTGTAGGTTCCACCCGAGATGTCCTTATGCGTTCGAGTTGTGTAAAAGCGAGGAGCCACCTATTGTTGAGATTGAAGGGGGGCACTTTGTGTCCTGTTGGCTTTATGCTAAGAGGTGATCACTATGATGCAGGATAGCGTTAGCGAAGCTAGGGATCTTCTGGTTGTAAAGGATCTCCGCGTGTGGTTCCCCTTGCGTAGGTCTATTACCGATTTAATATACCGTAGACCTAGGCTCTTCGTAAAGGCGGTTGACGGAGTTACGTTTAGCGTCAAAGAGGGAGAGATTTTCGCTTTGGCTGGTGAAAGCGGATGTGGTAAAACCACTCTAGGCAAAACCATTATAGGGTTGCATAAGCCCACTAGTGGGAGTATACTGTACAGACCGTCGAGCAAGCTGTCAAACTTGCCCGAGGGGATGGGTGCCGGCGCTAACGATGGTTTTGTAAACATCGTCGCCCTTCCCGATGCAGTTCTCAGATCACTTCGTAAAGAGATACAGATGGTGTGGCAAGATCCCTATGGAAGCCTTAACCCAAGAAGAACTATTCTGGAGTTGCTGATGGAGCCTTTGGAGATCCACCAAATCGGGCAAACCTTCTCAGAAAGGTACGAGCTAGTGTCCAAAATCCTGGAGATCGTAAAACTGACTCCTCCAGAGGAGTTTATCAACAGATACCCGCACATGCTGTCTGGTGGCCAAAGGCAAAGGGTTGTTATCGCAAGAGCATTGATAACGCAACCTCGGCTCGTGATTGCTGATGAGCCAGTTTCGATGCTGGATGTTTCTATCAGAGCGGAGATCCTTCAGTTGCTGCTAAGCTTGAAGGCTAGGTTTAACTTAACGTATATTTTCATAACTCACGATCTGGCCTTAGCTAGGTATATTTCAAATAGGATAGCGATAATGTACCTAGGTAAGATTGTCGAACTCGGGCGTGTACACGATGTTCTGAGCGAGCCGTTACATCCTTACACCCGGGCGTTAATCGAAGCTATCCCAGAACCGGATCCTAAGAGGCGGTTAGTACTCCGCGAGATACCAATTAAGGGTGAAGTACCCTCTCCGATAAACGTGCCTTCTGGTTGTAGGTTCCACCCGAGATGTCCTTATGCGTTCGAGTTGTGTAAAAGCGAGGAACCACCGATGTTAGAAGTTTCTCCAGAGCACTATGTCGCGTGCTGGCTCTATGCTAAACGTTGAACTGTACGTTCTAAGATGGTGCGCTAGAGAGCATGATTGTAGAGCCCGCTAAACGGCCGGCTGGCAGGGTCGCTGTAGTTTGCCTTGGCAACCCCCTGCGCGGGGACGACGCCTTCGGCTACCTCGTTTACCGCCTCCTGAGGAGAGCCGGCCTCCCCGCGCTGTACGCGGGGGCCGCGCCGGAGAACGTCGTCGGGCGCTTGAGGGAGCTCAAGCCCAAGACCGTGGTGGTCGTGGACGCCCTCCTGGGCGCTGGGCCGGGCATTAAAGTGGTCAAGCTGTCGCAGGTCGAGGACCTCCCCCTGGCGACGACGCACACCGTGCCGCTCAAGCTGTTCCTCAAAGCGGCCGGGGTGAGCCCCGAGAGCGTCACCGTCGTGGGAGTGGGTGTCGAGCGGTTGGGCTTGGGGGATCCGCCCAGCGAGAGGGTGCGGGAGGCCGCGCGCGAAGCCGCGCGCCTCGTGGCC
>JAJHRM010000088.1 GCA_020832965.1 Thermofilum sp.
CTACACGTCCTTCTCGCTCAAGTTTTCACTGCTCGCCGGCTTAGGTGAAAGGAACACCGCGGTCTCCCCCTTCAGCGTCTACCCAGCCATGCTCATGCTGAGCGAGGGTGCGGCCGGGGAGACCAAGGCGGAGATACTGAGAGCCCTCGGGCTATCCTCCCAGGCTGAAGCGAGGGAGTGGTTCAAGTCGAGCGCCCAGAAGTTCCTGAGCGCCCAGCCCCCCGCGAAAACCTCGATTGCCAACAGCCTGTGGGTGAGGGAGAGCGTCCGGGTGAAGAGCAGCTACGCGGAGAACCTCGCCAGGTACTACCTAGCGGAGAACTACTCCTTCGCCAGCCTCAGCGAAGCTGTGCAGAGGATAAACTCCTGGGTCTTCGAGAAGACAAACAAATTGATCGAAAAGATTATTGAGGAGAAACTCCTGGACCCGCTGACCGTAGTAGTTCTCGTGAACACCATCTACTTCAAGGCGAACTGGACGACGCCCTTCGAGAGGGTTGTGCGCGACACCTTCAACTCGCCCGACGGTCTCGTGGAGGCCGAGTACCTCTCAGGCACTGTCTCTGCGAAGGTCTACGAGAGCGAGGAGCTCGTAGCGGTAGCTCTCAGCTACAATGGGACAGGCGTGAAGTTCGTCGCGCTTATGCCCAAGAAGCAGACCCTGAAGGAGTTCCTAGGCAACATCTCCGAGAGGGAGCTGCTGGGGATCCTCTCAGAGCTCTTGAGCAGGGACGACGAGAGGGTTAGGCTCCTCCTCCCGAAGTTCGACGTGGACAGCGGCATACTCGAGCTGAGGCAAATCCTCGAGAGCATGGGAGTGAGGAAAGTCTTCGACCCCATGCAGGCAGACCTCTCAGAGATGCTGGATGCGCGAGCCTACGTGAGCCACGTGTTCCACAGGGCCAGGGTCAGGGTGGACCTTTACGGCACGGAGGCTGCAGCAGCAACAGCGGTCGTGATCTCAATAATAGCACCGCCCTTGCAGGTTAGGTTTGTGAAGATCGACAGGCCCTTCGCGTTCTTCCTAGTAGACCCAGACACCAAAGCGGTGCTATTCGCCGGGAGCTTTGTAAAACCCTAGCGGAGCGTTGGAGCCTTACGCGCATTTCCTCTTCCGTTCGCAAGCATACTGTGGAGGGTATAGGAGCTCGGCGAGCGCGCTGGGAGGGTGGTACAGCAGCGCGCGCTGTAGGACCCCGGTTAGATTTTTATAGTCTGAGATGCATAAGAATCCGTGTGGAAAGTTGCCATAGCCAGCTACCTGCCGCCTGAGGAAGCGATATCCAGGCCAGCGGTATACTTCTCATCGTACGGGTGGAGCATCTACCAGGTGGACAACGTCTACATAGCGGAGGACGGCGCACGCTACCCCAGCCTCTCGATAAGCCTAGCGGTGATCGGGGGTGTCCTCCTTGCAGGGGGAATCATCGTCCTCAACCCGTCCAGCATAGCGGCAGGCTTACTCCTACTACCCATAGGGCTGATCCTGCTCAACGAGAAACACTCGATAGCCCTGAAATTCGAGCAAAACACGTACCTAGTAGCCGCGAACAGCTACGAAGCCTTCCGAGAGGCACTGAGATTCGCCGAGGCGATAGGAGGAAAATTGCTCCACGCAGAAGCCCCCACCGTCCCCCTCATAAAGGTCACCCTACCCGCCGCAAGCTCAGCTAAAGCCATAAGAGAGCTGGAGACGAGAGTGCTCAGGAGGATCGAAGCACTGGGCCCAACCCAGCTAAAAGCCCAGCCGGCACAAAGCCGAAAAGAGATCCTAGAAGAACTAAACACGTACCAGGGCTACCTCGAGAAACTAGAAAAGCTGAAAGCAGAGGGGAAAATAACGGAAAAAGCGTACAACGACCTAAAAAACGAGTACACCCAAAAAATAACCGAGCTGCAAAAACAACTACAACCCGCCTAGACATACCTCTTACAGTTAAAACAGTAATACCTACCAAGAGTACCCAAACGATAAGCAGGCCTACCACAGTAAGGACAAACAACAGTCATAGCATCAGGTTCCCTCGCTCTAGAGGAACCCACGCGATTATTTACATGTGCATTCTCACTGCCCTCTAAAATCTCCTTACTTGCATGGGCTAGTAAATTGAGTGTTTCCTCAAGCATTTTTTCACTATAATCATTAAAGTAGGTCTTCAAGAATTGTATCGAGTGTCCGTACCCTTGCATTAAACCTCTCGTGCGCGCTAGATCGATAGGGAATTTACCCTCATTATTCCTTATGGTTGGATTAGCTCCGAATTTTAATAATAACCAAGCAACATAGAAGTAAGGCATCAATATTGCAAGGTGTAAAGGAGTATTTCCATCCTTATCCCGAGCGTTGAGATCTGCCCCACGGCTAATGAGAACCATAGCGAAACTGGCTACTGCTAAGTCATCTCGATAATTTGGAAAGTAAGTGTAGATATATGCCCCCGGGTACACAGGTAGCATGGCAACATGTAGGGGCGTCCAACTATGCGTATTTTCTTTTGCATTTACGTCAGCTCCATATCTGGTGAGTAAATGGGCAACTGTCGAGTCACGACAGAGTGCCGCATAGTGTAAGGGCGTCCATCCGGATTTGTCCCTTAAATTTGGATCAGCACCATAATGAAACAGGAGTTCTATAGCTTCCCGATTACCTGATTCGGCGGCAATGTGTAGAGGAGTTACACCTCCGACACTCCTTGCATTTGGATCTGCTCCTTTTTCAAGCAGCAGAGAAATAATTCCAGGCGTGCCACGATAAGCGGCTGAGTGTAAAGGAGTGTGACCGTAATTGTCTTCTATGTTTACTTTAGCCCCTTTCTCTCTCCTTCATCAAAATGCTCATGAAGGAGAGCTAGATGCAGAGGAGTGATGCCGCGAACATCTTTTGCATTTAGATCTGCACCACTTTCGACCAGTATTTTAACGATATCAACCATACGCTTGCGCATGCTTTCTTCCATGTATCCCACGCGCGCTAGCGCAACATGTAAAGGAGAACTATTCTCCCATGTTTTAGCGTTT
This sequence comes from Thermofilum sp., assembly GCA_020832965.1. Next base: position 3,019 of record JAJHRM010000088.1, read on the forward strand.
ACATTTGCACCCTTTTTCAGAAGCTCTTTGACTCTTGCAATGTCTCCATTTTCTACTGCTTTGAAGAGTTCCTCATCTAGGTTCATCATTTATGTAGAGGAGTTATCCTAATTAAGTTTTACTGCTCTATTGGGTTTGGGCAGGAGTAAAGAGTGTTTACGCCTGCGAAGTGGAGATGCAATGGAGCAATCCTAAGGCTAGTTAGGGATTTGACGTGTAAGAGTGCGGCCGATGCGGAGCTCGTGGGGGTCTCTATCTGTTTGTTGAGGGGCTATGTTGTCTGGTAGGTTTTTATTGTCTGGAGGATAGCGTTTATTTCTTTTAGTTGTGTTAGGGTTTCCTGGGTGATTGTGCTTGGTGGGTTTTCGGCTACGTTTGTGATTAGTGTGGCTAGCTCTTCTGGGGTTGCTGGCTTTGCCTGCGTGAGTGTTGCTTGGAGTGCGGCGAGCTGCTGTTTGAGCTGGTTGATTTGCTTTTCGAGGTTTTCAGCCTCCTCTTGGAGTCTAGGGTTGCCCTCTATCATCGCTCTTGCGCTGACAAGCTCGTGGCGCTGCTGCAGGGTTGTGAGTGTGGCTTTGATTTTCTCGGCTTCCTCCATGTACCTTTGCCTCTCGGCTTGGTGTGGCTGTAGTAGGCTGAGTAGCGTTGCTATGGTTTTCCTTGCGTTCTTGATCTTTGCTCTTGTGCGCTGCTTGTCTGCTGTTCTGTCGATGTTGCGGATTTTCTCGTCGACCTCTATTGCCTTTAACTCGTTTTCGAGTTCCCTGATCCTCTCCTCCAGTTTCCTGCAGGATTCGTCTATGGTTAGCAGTATGGCTTTGAGGGTTTTGGCTACTTCGAGGAGCGACTCGTTGTACTCCGCCCTGAGTCTTTCGTAGACCTCCGGGTGTAGAGTCGCCGACTCGCTGTCCAGCTTCTGGAGCGCCTGTATGTTTTTGACCAGGCTGGGCATTATTTCGCGGATCTGCGCTGGCTCACGTGGGAAAATCCCGAGGGGTACTCCAGCGCCTTCCGCCGTGCTTCTCAGCTCCGCCCACTTGTCCAGGTACTCTTTTTGGGAGATTCTCCCCTCCATGTAATCGGTGATCAGCTTCACGAACCGTGACAGGCAGTACTCCCTTGCTTTTTCCGTCGGCGGCGCCTTGACTATCTTCAAGTACTCTCCCTCTGCTAGGCGTAGGAGCGCCTCTTCCGCCTCGTCTACGCTGACGCCCAGCCTCCTGGCTACCTCATAGATGTCAACGCCAACCCTAGGCGAGGTAGACGCACTCTCCCTCAAGTATGACAGCAACCTGTACTCCAGGGAGGAGAGCTCCCCCGCCATGGGTAACCACCTAGTCTAAGTCCACTACTTCTTCCTCGGCCGCAACTTCGGGTACCGCCACAGCCCTCCTCCTCCCAGTGAACCTGCGAACCACGACGCCCAAGCCGACTCCGACAATCACGGGGACCACGATAAATATCGTTGCAGCCCCCCTCCTGAAGCTAATATCCTCCTTTGCCACGAGGTAGTATTCCTCCCCGGGTTTAGGCGTGTAGGTTCCAATCACGCTGCCCCTCTTTACGTAGCATCCGTTGCTGGAGAAGTCTATTGGCCAGAACAGCCACTGGAAGCTTTTCATCAGCAATGGGAGCGCGTCATCCGAGGAAAAGCTTACGTCTTCGCTGCACAGCTTCAGCGTGTAATTACCTTTATCGAGTCTCCTTGGATCGCCCAATAAAGTACCCGGGATGAGGGGCGAGTAATTGAATGCCCTAGCAAGCCTCAATTCGACGGGTATTTTAGCTTGATAAGAGCCAGCCCTTATGATTAGGTCGGCAGTACTTGGAGGTCGCTGGGCGGGCTCGGGTAGGCATACATTAATGCGTAGAGGAATGGAACGATTAACTTCCTTCAGCGGAAGGTTGATTGACAGGTTGCCAGCAGTATTGTTTAGTCTGAAATCTGCGCGCTGAGGAGCAGTAATGTTAAAAATCAAGGATGCATTATACCTGTATGTAAAGTTCGAATATGCCGAGAAGTTTAGGTTTACTTCTCTGCAGAGATTCTTGATCGCAGGAGCTGAAACGTTTACATTCAGCGTAGTAGCAACCGTTATGCTGGAAGATGCCTTGATTATGGAACTATTCCGTGCCTCGAAAAAGAGGCTTATCTTTGAATGGTTTCTAGAATCCTTAAAGGCTAGACTTGCGAGGTTGACTGTGAAGTTAGAGAAGCATAGCTTGACTGCACCAGATTTTTTCACCCTTAGACCTTGAATGGAAATACTCAAGGTGCTGCCTTGCCTGTGGGCGGATGGTATTGAAGTCCTGTTTGCGAATTCAGCGTAGAATGGTGAACTCAATTTAATGCTGACGTTGAGGCTGGCGTCCTCATTGCCTCTATTGCTGACGTCGAAGCATACCTGGCTGTTCAGAACATATATGCGAGAAACTTCGATCTTGCTGAATCTTACCTCTACAGGTATGCTGGGGGGAGTCTCCTCACCCTCCTTAACGATGTTTGTTCCATTGTAAGCTTTGTACCGTATAGTCATGTTTATATAGTGGATTGCTTTATCCCCGGAAAATTTGCTTGGGTCAGTCTTGAGGGTGATGCTCGTGCTGTACGAGCAGTTATCCTTGGTAAAGCTAAATTTTCCCAGGCACATGTTGCCTTCGCATTGCATGTTTTCTTGTATCGGACTTGGTAAAAGGTACCTTGGAAATGTTATGTTTATGGTGGAGTTTACGCTTGTGAAGTTATTGCTGGTGAGCCATGTGCGGTTCACCTCTACTCTAAGAGAAAGTGTAGGGTGGATGGAGGAGTTAAGGTTGATGGTTAAGGTGCTTGGCTCTACTTTTACGTTGAAGTATTGAGCCTGCCCGGCTTGGGGCTCCGCTTTTGACGCGGGTAACGTGGTTGCTAGTAGAAGTGTTACAATGATGAAGACTGTTTTTCGCTTGGCTTCATTCATTCTAATCCCTTTGATAGGAGGAAAATGTATATATATTTCTTTCCCGCCTTATCCTCAGAGTGCCATGTGTGCTCAGTCTGTAGTTGTTAGGGGTAGCAGGGGTTCTTACAGGCTCTTGACGCCTCTCGGCAGGGGCGGCATGTCTCAGGTGTGGTTGGCTGAGCCTCTGACCGGCACGTATGGGGCTCCTCAGACGAGGGTCGTCGTTAAGGTGGCTAATAACTCGCCTATAGCGGTCGAGAAGCTGAGGTTCGAGTCGGAGGTTCTGAGGATGCTGAACCACCCCCACCTTGTTTCATACGTTGACTCCGGGGTAGCTGGCAATCTTCCATTTCTCGTTATGGAGTATATTCCCGGCAGGGACCTGGAGAGTGCTTACTCCGCGATGCCGCTCGACGAGAGGGATGCTAAAAAGCTTACTATAGAGCTTCTTCTCGCCCTGGATTACCTCCACGGGTTGAACATTGTTCACAGGGACGTGAAGCCAAAGAACCTCCTCCAGCAGCAGACCTTTCCAGACGTTAAGCTCATCGACCTAGGCACCAGCGCTTTCTTCAACCGGGTTGGGCTCAGGGAGGCTGTGATCTCCCCGGGCGGCTACACAGCGCCTGAGCAGTACAGGTCGACCTCCTCTCCGCAGGCGGATCTCTGGTCTGCTGGCGCGACGCTCTTCTTCCTTCTGACCGGGCAGCACCCCATAGTAGACATGCCGGGCTACCCAAATGTTCAAACCAGGCCCCCGGACCCCTCGAAGTTTAAGAGGGACGTCAGCGAGGAGACCAGGAAGATCATCCATAAGGCGATGAGCTGGGATCCCCTTCAGAGGTACCTGTCCGCGAGGGAAATGATAAGCGACCTCGACAGGGGAGTGGTCTCCGAGGAGTCGCTGGAGGTCCCGGTCTTGGAGGTGATGGGTGTAAAAATCAGGCTGGAGGCTGAGAGGCTCGTGTTTGGGAGGCTTGTCCCGTCGCAGGGAACCGGCACATCCATCACATCCTCCGCCGTCAGCGAGTACTCCTTGGCGGATAGGGTAAACGTGGTACGCCACGGTGACTACATGGAGGTCTTCGTCAAGGACCCGTTCAACTGGATCTCCCGGAGACACTTCGAGATCTACCGCATGGGCGGCAAATGGTACATAAGGGATCTAGGCTCCCTTAACAGGACCGCAATCCTGTCCGGAGGACAGCTGAGAGAGATTTGGAGGGGCTACAAGGAGCCGGGGCCACCCTTCGAGCTCGGAGAGAGAGCCTTGATATACGTTGCCTACGGCTCCTCCCTATCCTCACAACCGTACATCGTGGTCTCGTTTAGAGCAAAGTAGCTGCCCATACCATCCAAAAAGAAAATATATTAAGCGCTTAAATATACTTTTTACAGGTGAAGCAATAGTACTTGTTGAGTGCCCTGATCCTTGTGGCGGGAGTTTTGCAGGAGGGGCATAAGACGCTGGAATCTTCGCTGCCTGCTCTATCACTGCTTTGGGAGGGGTGAGGCTCCCTTCGAACAAGCTCCACTGTGTACGTGAAAAGCTCTAGGGATTTTGGCGTTAGCTCTAGCTCGTACCTCATGCTCCCCATTGCTCATCTACTGCGGTACTCACGCAGGGACCCTGAACACCAGATTGATTACTCCCGCCGGGCTAATGACGTCTCCATCGTTCAGCGGCTGCATCCCCGCGCCCTTGATCTGCCTGCCGTTGAGAAGCGTCCCGTTCGTGCTCATGGAGTCCTCTATGTAGAAGCGCCCACCCCTGAAGTATATTGTGAACTGCGGCTTGCTCTGGCTGATTGTTTCCAGCACGCCTGGGGGGACAAGCCCCTGGAAGTTGCTGCGGTAGAAGGGCTGTGTCGGGGAGGAAACGATCAATCTCCCGTTAGGTGCCTCTAGGAACGCCAGAACAGTCGTTGTGCCCGCGGCAACTCCTGGGATCACCCTGGTAGCGGGTGCGCCCTGAACAATCGTCGGAGAGGCTACGGGGGGCTGGGGAGACGGGGCTGGAGGAAGCTGCGGAGGAGCTTGACCTCTCTGCCCCTGCGAGTAGTAGACTAGGAAAGCGCCTCCAGCAAGGAACACTACGCCGAAGAGCACGATCGCCGCGCCGACTCCGGCTTCAGCGGATGCAACGATCAACCCGATGAACGTCAATCCGAACCCTACCAGGCACAAGATTATACCAATGATTAGTGCGGCGACAGAGCTTACACTTGACATGCTTATCGGGATAACTCCTAACAATCGATTATATAAGCTTTTTTAGTTGTCGATGTGTAATGCTCAAACGCCCTCTTTTTTAAAAAGCTTTTAGTGGGGTCAAGATGGAGACTGAAACGTTATCATAGCCGCCCTTCCTGAGAGCCATACCGACTAGCTTTCTGCCTATCCTCTGGGGAAGCATCACCCCGGCTTTAATCTCCTCCTGCAGGGTGTACTCTATCTCATAGTCTTCGACCAGATCTACGAGCCCGTCCGTCGCAAGGAGCAGGGCAGCGGCTTCAGTGCTGAGTGTATCTATGCGTGGAGAAGGCATCCCAAGGGCGCTTGTTATGACGTTTCTTTGGGGATGGTGTTTTGCCTGCTCCCGGGTTATCGCCCCCCTCTTCACAAGCTCCTCAACGTACTTGTGGTCCTCCGTCAGCTGCTCTACCCTGCCGTTGCCGTGCACTCTGTATGCTCTGCTGTCGCCCACGTGTCCCACGAAGGCTCTACCCTGCTGGGCAACGGCGATCGTTAGGGTGGTCCCCATCTCACCCCTTCTCCCCTTCTCCCTCAGCACCTCCTGGTTGGCGGTTGAGATAGCATAGCCGAGCACCCTTCCAAGGTCTGCGGCGTCGCCCTCGATCAATTCCCGCAGGATTTCGCCGTAAGCACTGATGATGGCGATTTTGCTAGCCAGCTCGCCGAAGCCAGCTCCCCCCACACCGTCAGCAACGGCGAGAACGTGGTAGGCTTCCAACCTGCCGCCCCTCAAGATCTTTACAGTTGAGTTCAGGGCGGCGTCCTCATTGTTCCTTCGAACATTGCCAACGTGCGAGTACGAGCACATAGCTTTCCTTCCGGGTAGGTCCTTAACGTCGAAGGAAAGCCTCTCACCCACGGCTACTAGGGGTGCATCGCAGTGCTCGCTCTGCTCGGCTAGCCAGTGCAGGTGCTCGTAGTACTCCCTCCCTGAGGCTATGCCTCTGTACCAGGCTGAAAGACCATCGAACAGTATGATTTTGCCAAATCTTCCAATGCGCTTAGGTAGGGGGGCGAAGCCCCTAACGTCATATGTGCTACCGGGAATTCTCGGCCCAGCACCATAAAGCTCTACCTCATCGTCTACCTTGACTAAGAGACCTCCCCCACCGCCTGAGCCTTGGTAAGCAGACCCGTAAGCTGCAGTCTGCTGAGGGAGCCCGAAACGCGTTCTGAGCATAAATTCTCCCCTGTCAAACAATGCTTCCAAAAAACCTGGATCGCTTGCTACTGCAAGCAAGCAAACGTGATGCGTTACTCCCTCAAGCCACACGCGCAGATTTATGGCGAGAACCTCATACGGAATATTTCTCGAAGGAATGACATCAACGGCGTTGGCGGTAATCGAGGTGCCGTGCTTCGGCCAGGACATGAAAATGATATTGCAATAAAAACCTATAAATTTTAACCTGGAGTTTCCCTATGCTGCTTTAGTGCTGAATCTTAACTGTAGCACCCCGGCAGGCGAAACGATGTCGCCATCCTTAAGTGGCACGGGACCTTTTCCTCTAATCTCCTCCCCGTTGAGTAGTGTTCCGTTAGTGCTCCCAGCGTCCTGAATCAGGAACGTCCCCTGGCGGTAATCGTAGTCAACTGTGAAGTGCCGCCTG
>JAJHRM010000089.1 GCA_020832965.1 Thermofilum sp.
CTCCTTCGCAGAACTCGAATACTAGTGACGGTGGGTCGCCAGCGCCGCTTTCTAGTGCTCCTTCGAACTTTACTATGCATGGGTGATCTAGGTTTCTCACAGCTTCAAGCGCCTCCGCCTCTTTTTTTAAGGACGCCAGTCCTGTCATAGGTGATTCTTAGCTTGGCGCGCGCGTAAAAAAGTCTAGATAAAAACTACGGCATGATCCGAAAGTGGGGTGGGTTATATTTCTGAGAGATTATATGCATTTATCTTTAGCTTTGCCTTTTCTTTATTTTTCTCCACTTCGACCTCTACTACTGGGACCCAGATGAGCATCTTGACATGGACCTGTACTTGGGATGGCTTCATATATGTTTCCCTGACGGTTGGTCTTGCCTGTGCCTCTTCTAGATGTCTCTTGGCTTCTTCTTTGAGCCTAGCAATCTTTTTCTCTTTCTCTCTTATCTTTTTCTCTATACTCCTCATCTTTTTAATCGTGGATGCGATTTTTCTAGGCAAATGGCTTGTCCTGCCAATGATGACTTTTCCCAGGCTGTCGATGAGAGCCTCTCTCTTCAAGTCAGATAGCTGGGCTTCAAGCTTTCCAATAGCCTCGTACTCCCTCTTTATCGCTGCAATTATCCTGTCTAGCTCGCTTTTCTCCTTCCCTCTCCTCTTCTTCGACGCGAGGATGTAGGTCTGTCTCTCGACAAAGCTAGCTAGATCCTCAAGGGGATCCGAGATTTCTCCCGTCTCGACGCACTCGTAGAGCCTGTAGCTTGTCTTGCCCAGTTCATCACTGAATCTCTCAAGGATACGTTCAATAGACTTTTCGTCAAGAGGGAAGCTTGGAGCCATAAACCTGTAGCCTGGGGTGGGCGAAGAATCCAAAGGCAGAGATTCAAGTTCCCCAGTTTTTAGCCCTAGACCCGAAGCCTCAAGGAAAGAAGGTTTTTCAGCCAAGTGGGCTAGTTCGACGAGCCTTGTAACGTGGAGCGAGCCTCGAGACCCCGTAAACGAAAGCTTAGCCTCGACTACTAGGAGTGGCTCATAGTAAGCAGATACAATGCTTTTTACTTTCAAGCCTCTCCTCTCCAGTTCCTTGATTACCTCGCTATGTTTCTGGCCCCTTATAAAGTACTCTTCTAACCCCTCAACTTGCGGCGGCAGGAGAAGGAGATTATCCTTTACGGGCTTTGAAACTTGGGTTTCTGCCGGAGTTGTCCTTATTTTTTCAAGGACCTGTTCAAGCGTTAAGGGTCCACCAAGCCTAGAGTACGTGTCCCGCGTCCTTACAATGTCAAGGTTGCCCCTTACTGCATCATAGACTGCGAACTCCCTCGGCTTTAGAGAGGCAAGGACATCCTCCAGCCTCTCTGCGCTGATGCTCAGCGGGGAAGCCTCCCTGACGCCTTCCAGGACCCTCTTCCTGTCGTTCGAAGTCTGAAGCCTACCTATGACCCATAGCCTCGCGTTGCCCAAGGCCCTATAGTCAATGTCGTAGGGGTTCTGGGTAGAAAGGAAAACCGAGACACCGAAGGCTCTCCCCTGCTTTATCAATGATAGGAGCGGCTCCTTGGCTGGAGAGCTCCTTGGATGAGGGGGCAGGTAGCCGTAAACCTCGTCAAAGACGAGGAGAAGCCTCAGGCCGCTTGAGGCTCCCTGCCTAAGCATCCAGGCGTAGAGGCGCTTCAAGAAGAAGGCGACAAAGGTCTCCTTCTCCTCCTGGGACAAGTGTGGAAGATAAAAGATGTAGGCTCCCGGCTCCCCAGCCATGCGGTCAAAGTCCAGGGGCTCGCCCCTAAGCCACCTACCAAACGCAGGACCTCCAATGAAGGATGCAAGCCTGACAGAGGCTTCCCGCCTCTTCCTCCCCGGAACAATAGAGTCGACATCCACGCTGTCGACCTGGCGGAAAGGAGGGCTTAGAAGAATCGAGGGCAAATCCTCCCAGCCCAGGCTATTCTCAACCATATAGAGTATAACCTTTTCCAAGAGCCTCTTCAACCCGAAATGCTTATCAACCCGGAAGCCTGAGCCTGTAAGGAGAAAACCAGCCAAGTCCCCAGCAACGTTTGAAGCCTCCTCAAGTCTCCTCGGGAAACCAAGAAGAGCCACAGGTCTACCCCCAACGTAGCCAGGAGTATAAACATCCACCCTAGACCTAGCGAATAACTCCGCTCTCGGGTCACCGCTTTGCAAAGCCCCAGGCGACAAGCCCAGGTTGGACAAATCCCCCTTGACGTCCAGCCCCACTACGGGAACCCGGTTTATTAAAGCCTCCTCCATCAACACGACCAGGAAACCCGTCTTGCCAGAGCCGGTTGAACCCAAAACTACACCATGAAGAGACAAAGCATCCTCGGGAAGAGTGAAGTCCTTGCCCTGCTGATCCACACCTAGCACAAAAAATCTATCAGGCATCAAAATTTTCCTACGCTTGCAGAAATATATTTTCTGCGTCAAACGATCTTCAGCTAGCTATTCATGTCAATGGAACAAATAGTTTATCCAAGATTCCCTTATTAGAAATGTCGAAGCGGGCTTGATTCTCATGCCAGCCTTGCTCCACAGCTCCAGCAGTACTTTGCTCCTGGCTCTATGGGTGCACCGCAGATGGGACACCTTTTGACCTTTTCCTCAACTTTTAGCCAGAGCGTTTTAGACTCTCTCTTGCCAAAAGACTCAATGGTGACTTTTATTGGCAATTTCCCGCTAATCTTAGGCTTTACCGGTACTTCTATCAGCCTCTTTCCATGAAGGTCTACTGGCTCGAGAGAAATGTACTCAACATCGCCTTCAACACTTAGGGAAACCTTGCCTTGACCACTTACCATAACTCTCAACTCTCCCCATTCTCCAACACAAAGCTCAGAAGCCTCTACACTAAGAATGCTCAAAGCGCGCGCTTTTCGAGATTTTTGCGCATATTTTTCTAAGTCTTCCAGAGAGTATGCATATGCGCGCGCGCCAAATTTCATATGGATATATAGTTCCCCTACTGTACTTATGTAATAATCTGTAATTTTTCCTATTTCTTTACCTTTTACAACATCTCTTCCTATAAGTTTTTTTACAATTTCTTCTGGTTTTTCTCCCGACTTTATTCTTTGTGACACATAACTATAGAGTTCACCTAGTGTGAATGGCTGAGGTTGTTGAGATGGCAACTGTCCTACTTGTCCTTTTTGCTGATACCCTTCGCTCCTACTGTTCCTCATCTAGACCCATTAAGCATAAAGAAAGGATTCTATTTAGATTTTTCTCCCCCCTAAGCGCGCGCGGAAGTGGATCCCGATGCAAGTGTTGAAGAAGTTGCAAATCTTCTTAGGCAGCGGGGAGTGATTCAGCCGGCTGAGGCTGTTGTTTTTTATAGGATGAGGAGCGGAGGGGGTACCGAGCCTTTAAACCCTTCGACTGCTAGCGATATCCAGGCAGTTATTGTAAGCGGCGGACGGGTAGCTTTTGAGGCCCGAAGGATGCAGGGGGGCTGGAGCGATTATTCCCGGGTTATTAGAGAGGTTGCGAAGCGGCGCGGCTTGAAGCTCCAGGGAGGGATAGCTTATGGTCACTTCAGATGGAGAAGAGGCAACGAAGTTTATATTGTCTTCATAACTCCTCCGGAGATCCCGGGAAACCCTCCTAAGGTCATAATCTGTCCTTACCCCTATTACGTGAAAATCTATGACGAGTTTGAAGAGAATCATGCCAGGAGTTGCTGCTGGGAAGAAAACATCGGAGGTACGATTTGCGGTTACTGGCATGTCCAAGTTAATGAGTACAGGGATCTTCTTCTGAAGGTGAGAGACCCGGTGCTCGTTACTAACTTCATTTTGGATAGTGCTATCCAGGCTTTGCAGCTTCACAGAGTTTGGCTTGTATGATCAGTGGGTTAAAGACGATAATCGATATAAGGGCTTACGAGAAGCTCAGAAAGCTCCTTGAAGAGCCTCCGGAAGTCTGCGGGTCAATGAAGGTTAGATACCTCCAGTGTGGGTGCTACTTTGTCCTTGATTTCGAGAGGAAGGAGTATAATAGGAGTGGGGGGCACTGCGAGCCTAGAAGTACTTTGGGGTGGTTTGGCATATGGCACACGCACCCCTCTGGGTTTGCTAGTGCCTCCTCAATTGACATTGGCGCGATTAGAGCTGATTTGGAAGCTGCATCCAAGGGTGACTTGCCGGGGATACCACCTGTTCACTTGATCACGGCAAAGGTAGGGCATGGCATTCGGTGCTCTGTTTACTTCCCCACGTATAAGGTGAGGTACGCCTCAAAGAAGCTGGCAGAAGGCATTGAACTGCACGGGCATACGTCTGGAGTGTTATCATTTAACCCCTTGCTGAGGGATTTGCTTGGGAACATTGACCAGCGTGTTCTGCAGATGTTCAATTTTTCGGCTGTGAAGATCCAGGAGCGGGAAGGTAGCTGCGGAGAGCTTCCACCCCTGCATTTTGCGAAGATTTACGGGATAGAGGAGTTTCTGCCCTTGACGCGTGATAATGCGAGGGTCTCGGATGGGGTCTTTATTGGAGCTTCCACTCCTCCGCACCTTGTTCCCGTAGTTTTAAGGTTCTTCGCGGAGAACTCGGGTAGAAAACGTTTCCTCGTGTATCTAGAGGATTTTAGGCAGGGCAATGATCTCACGCATGGCTTGTACGAGGTTGAAGTAGAGGGTTTTGAGCCGCACTACGTGTCCAGTGCTGTTGAAGTTGAGGGCTCTAAGTTGTGGCATAAATTCGGCGTTGGTGTCCTAGATACGGGATTCGGAATCGAGAACAGGGTAAAGCGGTTGAGGGACGAGCATGGTATAGACCTCATCGGATTGAGGGGGAGGAAGATTGCTCTTTTCGGTGTGGGCTTTCTGGGCACTAGAGTGCTGGCTAGGCTGAGCAAAATGTTCGACGAGATCACGGTTGTGGATTACGACATTGTTGGGGAGGAGAATGTAAGCTATCAGGAGCTCTTCGCCGTGGAGGACGTCGGCATGCCTAAGGCTCTAGCCGCCGCGAGGAGAGCTCTGCAGTCCGCCCCTCTTTCGAGGATATAGGTAGTGAACTCCAAGATCCCGTTGTACCCGCTTCCACCCTCCGGGCTTGTCGAAAGCATAGTTGGGTGGAGTGACGTAGTTGTCACGACCTTCGATAGCTTTCTGCCTAGGCTTACCGTCCAGCTAGCCTGTAATAAGCTGAGCAAGCCGCTGATCGACGTGGGAGTGGGTCCCCAGGATGCAGAGGTGAGGGCATGGTATAGGAGGGACAAAGCCTGCATAGCATGCTATACGACAGGCTTTGAGGAGCTGCCCTCCAGGGAGATATACGCCTCGGACCCGAGGATAGCGGAGCTCGCCTCAGATATTGTGGCGGTGTACGTTGAGAGGATACTTTCCGGCAAGGACGTTCCGAGCCTGACCAGGGTCGACATAAACCTCAAGGTGGAAACTAGAGATTACCCTAGGGATGAGATGTGCATGGTTTGTACATCGGAAGTTCAGACGCAGCTTGGTAGCTTTAAGCCGTGGGATAAGATAGGGAAAAGAGTAGAGCTGAGGCGAGGCGAAAGCGTAAAAGTGCTGAGAAAAGATGTAAGTGCATCGTGGTTGAAGTATTGGGAGAGACTCGGGTATAAACTGGCAGAAGGTAAGGGTATTTTCACGTGAAAAGAGTATTGAAGTACTTTTAGTATAAAGTATTAAGGATGATGAACTATGGGACAGCTGCGAGATTAGTGTAAAGTTTATATAGGCAAGGGTTTGAAGACATGAGAGTGATGAAGGAACAAATGGAGTTACTTGTGGAGTTCCTATCCGTAGTTGCAGTGTTTGCCCTCTATTTTTTCTTGGAGGGGGGTCTTAAATTGTTGGAATAGGGCTTCATTGTTGCCTTTGGTTTCGCTGCATACCTTCTGTTGCTCGTGATCTCCTATCTTCTTCTTTCCCACCCAGATGTGGACCCATCATTAGGGGCAAATTTTTTGGCTCTCAGCTTGGTAGCGCTTATTGTGCCTGGCTACGTGATTATCAAGGCTATTTGGAGAATGCTTTACAGCATGCCTGTAATGCTGTTTCTAATGGTTCTCCTTCTATAGCCTATTTTCTATCTACTTACAAGAAACTTTATGAGGCCAGTAAGCAAGGAGGATGAAGTTTTGGCTTTTTCGTTCTCGCTTGGCGCAGTTTTATTCTTTGTTTTAGTGATGGAGGCTGCTGTAGCTCTTGCCGTGGTGGTTCTACATCTTTTTGTATCTAAGCATATCTGGAGCCTGGCTAGCCAAGCAAGAGAAAAGGCCTCGGGTAAACCTCTTCCAAAGCTCTTCAAGCAAGAGGAATCAATTCGAAGCAGTGTAAGCTCTAATGGAAAGTGCGCGGTTAAACAGGTACAGAGATCTATTCAAGTTTGATGAAGCTAGCTATGTAAGCCTAAGCATTTCATCAGAGCTTTTATGTCTATGACTTTCCTTATGCCATAAAAGATAATAATGCAAGTAGTATCTGTAAGAAGGTGGAGAGTATGTATGAGGATTTAGCCTTCGCAGAGGCAGCCTACTTCTTCCTCCTCGTACTCTCCTACTTACTTATTGTCTCAGGCTACAGGCGTCCGGGTCTCGTGCTCGCTCTACTCAGCCTTCTGCCGCCTGCATTTGTGTCGGCAAAGTGCTATATGTTTTTTGTCGAGTTGACTTATGGGTTTTCCAGCGAAATCTTTGGGCTTATGCTCTGCTTGAGCTCTTTACTTTTTTGTCTTAATTGCTTTTTTCTATGAGCTTGATTTATGTAAAGACTCTGAGCCCTTCTGCATATACATGGCATTTAGGGGTGCGGCACTGGGCTCAGTGCTCCTGCTCCTCCTCGCAGCTTCAGGCGGGCTTGCCATAGCTTTTTCGGCTCTTCACTGGGTGATAACTGGCTCAATATACACTCTTGCAATGAGGGCTGGGAAAAGCGTAGAGCAAGCACCACTCGTGATTTCAAGGCTTGAAAATGCCTGCTTAAGGGGAGATGTCCCTTCAGCAATCAAGGGGTTAAGAGAGCTATCTGTTATACTTGAGCGCACAAGCAGGGATCAGCGTGTGAAGAAGGAAGTGGATATCCTACTTCAAAAACTGGAATACTACTGGGGGACTGGTAGGGACAGGGAGGCACACGAAACGCTTAGAAAGATTGCTGACAGGGTGAAGGCCTGGGAGGCAGTGCTCTGAATATAGATTAAAAGAGCTTCGCTCTCTCAAGCATCCTGATCTTTTTCTCAAGGTCAGAAAGCTTCTCCGTGTACTGTCTCTTCAGCTCAAAGTAAGTTGTTCTAGAGATCTTTCCCATCATTTTCAGGGACTCCAGTCTTTCAATATCCTCTCTACATTTCTCTGCCTCCTTTAATAACCTCATACGTGTAGCATGCATAAGTACTTTTATAGAAACGAATAAATGAATAAGAACAACTGCAAATCCAGCAACAAGAATTAAGAAGAGAAATGTACCGAGAAATGCCCCATAAAATGAGGCTAGCAATGCCATAATTTCATCTATGTCCTTTGAATCAAAGTTTCCTTCAGTGAATTGCCTCATAATTGTATAGAGGGCAAGCCAAGTAAGGATAAAGAGTAAAACTAAAACCAGAGGGTTTGCGCTGATAAAGTTGGTAATCAAGTAGAGGCTCTCTTCCGTAATGTAATATCCTAGGACTGCTACCACTACCCAAGAGAGAATCGACGAAATTACTCCCCATAGCCAATTCACATCGGGACTTGAGAGGAGCATGTAGGAGATAACTAGTAGGAAGAAGTACGCACCGAATCCCGTAGCGACTAAAGTGGGATCCACGACTCTTTGTCAAAACAAAAGTTAATTAGCTTTTTCTTTCTGGACAAGTCTTCTTACATAGCAAGCCTCTTATTATCCGTTGGAAAAGTGAAGCTATCAATCTGAGATGTACACTCCCTCATTTCACGTAGCAGAGCCAGCGTTCATGCATTTTCTCGCCCACTCGTAGTGGAGGTTTTCGCAGTCAACTTGCCAGATTTTCGCTCTCTCCATGAGCTTGACCAGCGCGCTCTCTCGTAGTAGTTCCCCTTCATCTTCTTCGGAAGCTCTACGACCGCGGCGTGCACCGCTGGAAGCTCCTCGCCCTCTACTGCGGGTCGCTCGACAATTTCGTGAACGTGCGTTAGTTTTTAGGTGGCAGAGCCACTATTCGTGCTTTTTTTCGTGCTACTACACTACTGCTATGACCGGGGAAAAGTAAATATTTAGCTCAGTTTTGCGCCGCACCTCCAGCAGTACTTCGCGCCGGGCTCTACAGGTGCTCCGCAGGCTGGGCACTTCCCAGCCTTCTCTACAACCTTTAACCAAACGATCTTCGAGCTCTTCGAACCAGAGGATTCAACACGCACTTTCACCGGAATCTCACCGCCAACTCTCGGCTTTACCGGAACCTCCACCACGGCCTCACCCGACAACTCCACAGCCTCAGGGCTCATCCAGTCCACATCACCCTCGAGGCTCACAGAAGCAGTGCCCGAGCCACGAACTCTGACGAGGAGCCTACCCCACTCGCCGACACAAAGCCCCGAGCACTCCACGCCGAGGATGCTCGGGGCAGCAGGTGCAGGCTCCCGAGGCGCCACAGCTCCGACCCCTACACCCCGCTCATACTCCTCGATAACCCTGACGACCTCCTTGTGCCCCTTCTCCCGGGCAATATCTAGAGGAGTCCTACCATCTCTATCCCTGATGCCGGGGTCCGCACCGTGCTCGAGGAGCAGCCTAGCGACATCAACATGCCCCTCAGCAGCCGCGAAATGCAGCGGGGTCCAACCGTCCTTGTTCTTAGCGTTCACATCCGCACCACGCTCCAGAAGCAGCCTGACGACATCGGCATACCCCTTAGCAGCCACTACGTGCAGCGGGGTCCGGCCCCCCTCTTCCCTGGCGTTCGCGTTGGCTCCGTGCTCGAGGAGCAGCTTGGCGACATCGGCATGCCCCTTGGCAGCCGCGAAATGCAGCGGGGTCCAGCTCATCTCATCCCTGGCGTTCGCGTTGGCTCCCTTCCTCAGGAGCTCCCTGACTCTGGCAGCATCCCCCTTCATCGCAGCGACGAAAAGCTCCTCGTCTAGGCTCATCGGTGATTGTTAGTTCTCCCAGTATTTATTCTTTAGTTGTCCTTGGTGGTGGAGTAGGCTGTGCTGCTTCACAGTGCTGCGGCTTTCTTCATGTTTTCTAGCTCTCTTACCCGCGCCTCAAGAGCCTCTAACATGCCTAGGCGCTCCCTCCTCAACTCCTCGTAGGTGGATTCAGAGATCCTTCCCTCCGCCCTCAGGGTCTCTAGCCTCTCAAGGAATTCTCTGTGCTCCTCCGCCTCTCTAGCCAGTTTCTCTAGCTCTCTCTCCAGCTCGTCAGGGCTGATGACCCGAGCTTCCTCGCTGGGCTGCGTGGCTGCCGCCTCTGGTGCTACTGCCGGTGCAGGCTTAGCCTCGGCCTCTCTCCCCCCAGCTGCTTGCAGGCGCCTCCTTGCAACCAGGAGTACGCTGCCTGCGGCTACCGCGACTGCTGCTACGGCGAGTGTGTAAAGGGGTGTGTAGTCCCTCCTCCAGAGGACGTGGACCGTGGTCGGCCCGGTGACCCTCACGCGGGCCCAGCCCTCTGAGGCGCTCTGCTCCAGGATGCTCCCGCCCTCCACGCGGAAGCCGTCCAGCA
>JAJHRM010000090.1 GCA_020832965.1 Thermofilum sp.
CCGGAGCGCGCCTGCAGGGCGCTCCTCGTGCTGGAGCGGAAGCCCTCCCGCGCCGACTTCCACGTCGTGCTGGTCGACGAAGAGTTGGGCTACTGAAAACTCCAAACTTTTGCCGCTAACCTCCAGGTGGCGGGTACGGGGCCCCACCATGCGGTGGCGCTGGGCCGGAAAGCATCCGCGTTAAACCTCCGCTAGCCACCAAAATCACGAGTGCCGCCGCGGCTAGGAGGAGGAGCCACGGTAGAAGTCTCCGAACGCGGGACGCAGCTGACCGTCCACGCAATCCCTTAGCACCCACGTATGCTTCAGCGCAGCTCCGCTTTTAAGTTTTTCTCAAAATTTGAGAGATACCGAGAAGTAAGAGGGTTATAAGGTTGTTAAAAAACAAATTATATATAAATATTTTTAAGTGTTTACAGGCCTTTGATCAAGTGCAATATAATGGCTCCCGCCACTCTGGAGAAGTACTCTGGGACAGCGAACGTGAAGAACGCTATGAACGCTGAGATGATCACGAACGCTCCGTAACCCGCGCAGTAGCCCGCGCTGAAGGGTAGGACGTAGCGCTCGTGGAACCTGGCGCCAGCAACCCTTATCGTAATGTACTTGATCAAGAAAGCGACGAGCCATGTCGGCCACCACCAGTGCGGCAGCACCATCATGCCTACCGGGTTTAGGAAGAGCCAAGCGTACCTCATCCTCAGCATGAGGAGCGCGAAGGTGAAGACTGTTGCAGCGATCATCAACGACCACTCCTCCGCGCTAGTGAGCGCCGGCGGGGTGCCGTAGGTTAAGCTCCAGACGCCCGGCAGGTTCCACACGTGGTACTCGATCGCCCTGCTCCTCGCGTAACCGCCAACGCGCGCGTACCACCAAGGCCAGACCGCGTAACCGAATATTGCTGTCGTAGCTATCGCGAGCAACGCTACAACCACCACATCTCTAGCTGGCGTCCTAGTCTCCCAAGCCAGCTTGTAGGACTTGGAGAAGTGGTGCATTGCGAGCGAGCTCATCCTCGCCCCTCCCATACCGAAACTGTAATAGGAGGACATTCCGAGCAGCGCCCTCGGGTCGGGCCTCGGACCCCACCCTCCGAGAGCCTGACCGATATCGTACGCTATGATGTTGTAGAAGGGCACCGAGGGCATGAACTCCTGGGCCTCGCCCATCATCCTGGTCCAGCCGAACATGAAGAGCATGTAGAACAGCGGTATGACGAGCGCGAAGGGGACGTAGACGCCGGCGGCGACCATGAGGGCTACGATGGCGAGGTAGGCGGCGATGCCGCCGATGACCACAAACCTGTAGGGTAGCCCCTCCTCCTCAGCGCGGGCACCCTTCGATATGCCCAACCCCGCCTTGAGTATGTTGAGCCAGTGCCCTCTGTAGTGGTACAGGTACCAGAGGCCTAAGCCTATCGACATGTACCAGGAGAAGCGCATCCACTTGAACGGCCCAACGCTCCACGCGAACTCCGTGCCGGTGCTCCCCGGCGTGTAGGGGAGGATCCCGAGCCTGACCCCGATCGTCTGGTAGAGCACGCCCCAGATGAACCACCATAGGACCGCGGTGGCGAGCACGTCGAGCGACATGAACTGGCCCACGAAGACGTCCGTTATGTACAGCGCGCCGGCGAACGTGGCGCCGGGTAGCACACCGCTCGTGAAAGCCATTAAGTCTACGGGGAACTGGTGGATGTACCAGAGCCATGGGGAGGGCAGGAACGCGTTCACGATTATGGGCACGCTCGACGCGGTGCCCACGAGGAAGCCGAGCCAGAAGACCTTTGTGGAGAGCTCACTGAGGTCTAGGAGCCTGGGTTTGCCCCGCGCGCTCTTCTCGTAATACTCCTTGATGATGACTACTGTGGGCATTATGCCGGGGAACGGGAGCCTCTCCACCTCGACGAGCGGGCTGCGCAGCCAGAAGCTCCATAGGATCCCGCCGCCGAACAAGGCGATCGCCCATACCATCCAGAAGATCGCTGAAGGCAGCCAGACGGCGAAATCTATGCTGCCGCCGTAGTAGTAGGCGTCGAGCTGCGCGGGGTCGCAGGGCGCCACAAAGCACGGGATCACGCGCCTGAAGACCTCCCTGTAGGGGTCTACGCACTTACCGTGAATGAAGAACGCGTAGTTCCAGGTGATCAAGGGTACGCTGGTCCAGTAGTGGAGACCGTACGCTACGTACATCGAACCTCCTGTTATGAAGTTGACGATTGTGAAGAGTGTGAACTCCTGCGGCGATATCTTGCGCAGCGGCGGTATCGCGTAGAAGAGCAGGATGTACCATATCGCCGGTAGCGGCAGTATCGCCGGCCACAGCCACCACCTACCGAGGGACTGCATCCAGAGGTTGAAGAAGAAGGCGATCGGCGGGAACACTATCGCGTATGCGATGACCCAGGGGCGGAGACCGGAGACAACTTCGACTTTCTCTTTGGCTGCGGCTTCCGCCACAGAAATCCCCGGCAAAGGTCGTATATAAGTTTTTCTCGGAGATGAGCTTAAATAGCATGAGGATGAGGAGACTCGTGGCAACCGCCCAGCGGGTCGCGGCGCTCGGTTTCCTCGCGATGCTGCTAGCGTACTGCATAGTGAGCATCCCATCGCAAGCGGGAGCGCGTGCGCCGGAAACTACCGCTTTGGCCGGGCTGGATACCGTCCTACATGCCGTAAACTACACGCGCATCCTGAAGCACGTCGAGTACCTATCGAGCTTAGGGTCTAGAGTGACGGGGTACGCCGGCTACTACGAAGCGACCAAGTACATCGCTGAGGAGTTCAAGAGCTACGGGCTTGAGGTGGAGCTGCAACCGTACAAGGTGTTAGTGCCGCTGGATAAGGGGTCGTACATCAAGGTGCTGGTAGGAGGCGGGAACCTTACGATACCGGCGTACGCGGTGTGGCCGAATTACGTTCAAACGAGCTTTGTACCACCTGAGAAACCGGTTAGAGGGAAGCTTGTTTACGTGGGAAGAGGGAGGTTGGAAGATTTCGATGGTAAAGAAGTTGAGGGCAGGATCGTTGTCATGGATTTCAACTCTGGTAGCAACTGGGTTAACGCGGCGAAGCTGGGAGCGGCGGCTGTGGTGTTCCTGGAACCGAGCGATTCGGATTTCAGGGAGGCGCGAGGGAAGTTCCTCAACACACCCATCCACTTCCCGCGCTTGTACGTAAGGGGAGAGTACGCGGCTATCCTGAAGCAGCTGGCGGAGAAAGGCGTTGAGGCGGAGCTGGTTTGCAATATGAAGTTTGAGGAGGTGGAGGCTTACAATATCGTTGCCAAACTCGAGGGGGCGCGACCCAACGACGTGATAGTCCTTTCCGCGCACTACGATACATGGTCCGCGGTTCCAGCGTTGGCTCCGGGCGCCGACGAAGCCGTGTCTGCAGCCGCGCTGTTGGAGCTCGCACGAGTCTTCTCGCGGAGTAAACCGAATATGACGCTGTGGTTCGTCGCGTTCAGCGGGCATTGGCAGGGGCTCGCTGGGCCTAGAGAGTTCGTTGAAAAGTACTTCTTCGGTCCAAATGTTGTGAAAGGTGAAAGGAAAATATGGGCGCTTATGAACATAGATTTCTCGACAGAAAACAAAGCTGTCAACTTACTGTATGCTGGGCTCTTTTACGAGTACAGCGGAGGTCCCATCACAGCAATCGAAACTAGGTGGACGAGGTGGCTGGAGCCCACGATCTTCAGAAGGGTTTTACCTGCCCTCGAAAGCACAACAGGCCGTAATTACACCGTGATTAGCGGCTTCTACGGAGTGTACGGCTGGTGGGGTGCTAACTACGGGCCGTACATGCTAGACAGCGAGCCTTTCGCGATCGCGCATGGATTGGGGTTCACGCTTTACACGGTTAGCAAAAGGCTGACCTGGGGACACCCGCTCTCCACCCTCGAAAAGGTAGACATCGAGAATTTGAAGCCGCAGCTCGAAGTTGCCGCAGCCATACTCTACTACCTTTCTGTCAACGGAGTGCAAATGGATTGGGGGCTCGTCAAGCCGGAGAGAGCTCTTTACGCGGCCGGGGGAGCCGATGTAGCGGGCTACATCACGCTTTACGGTCAGGTACTGGTTTATAACTTCAGTAAAGGGTGGTACGATCCGGTTCCCAACGCGATAGTCGTGGTTAGGCGAAGCCTCCCCAGCTACTCGAGCTACCCGTTTAACGTGATCCTAACAAAGAGCGACGAGAGAGGGAGGTTCACGGTTCACGGTATCGGGGGCCTCTTCGCGGTCTCCCACGCAGGGTGGGGTGGCGCGCAAATCTACGTAGAAGCCTACAAGTTTGACGAGAAAACGGGTTTGATAGTTTACGCTCCCGACAGAGGGCAGTACGGGCAGATGCAGATCCCATTCCTCTATCAGCCGGATAGGCACCCCTACAACGTTTCAACGGTAGTATTCAGGTGCTCCTCGATCGTACTATTTGATATCGTAGACCCGATAAGCCTCTCGCCTCTACTGTTCCTCGACCCTCGCTTTGAGAGCAGCGTCTACCCGCCGTGGCAGACGACCCCCTACCTCATTCAAGTGCTCGACGCGTCCACGCTCAGCGTCCACTTAACGTGGGGGCTCCACAGCACAGGTTACGAGGACGTGGCGATGGTCTTCGTACCCCCACGGTCTAGAAGCTTCATCGTGTACAAGCTCACTTCAGCGTACAAGATTGTGGGGGTGATAGCTAACGCGAGCGAAGCAAACCCAGAAGGGAGCGGGGTTTACGTGGGCGATCTCGAGGAGCTGCGCTTAAGCTTTACCGCTCTCAAGTTCGCGTACGATTTGTTTAGCATAGCTAAGCACCGATACGGCGCGTTGAAGAGTAGGTTCGTTGAAAGCGCGGTGGCGGATGACTTTCTGGGTCTCGCGTCGCGGTACTTCAACTTAGCTCTATCGAGCTTTGAGGAGAAGAATTACAGCCGAGCGTACACGTACACGAAGGTCGCGTGGCTTTACACGGTTCAGGCTTACAACGAGGTTATGAGATTGATCAACGACACCGTCAACACGAACTTCCTCGTACTGGTGATCTTCATACCTTCAGCTGTGCTGCTAGCGATGTTGGTCACGGCGGCGACCGGCAAGCGGAGGTTTTTAGCAGTAGCTATTATCCTCCTCACACTGACCGCGATTTACTACATGGTGCATCCTGCGCCGCAAGTAGCTGCCGTATTCTGGATGTCGCCGTTGAGCGTTGGCCTGACGCTATTCTTTTCGTTTACAGCGGGTCTCTTCATGGGGAAGGCTGTCGACCAAGCTAGGCGTTATAGAACGAAGGTCCTGGGTAAGCACTTTGCAGAAACCCTTGTGACGGATATAACCTTCATGCTGGCTGATATGTCAATAAACTTCATGAAGCGCAGAAAGCTGAGAACGATTCTAACATTAATACTCATTATAATAGTTGTGTTCTCTTTAGTGGGATTAACTTCTATAATGCCATTGGCGACAGCAACTTTTACTAAACCAACAGTGTATTCGCCAACTTATAAAGGTTTACTTATTAGAAGACTTACGATAGAGCAGGTCCCGCAGAACATAGTAGACCCCGGAAGCTTAGATGTTTTGAGAGAATTAACAGGCTTGAGCTTCTGCAGAAGGGTGTGGTGGTACCCCGAATCCGTCGCCGGCAGGTCGGTCTACACAACGGTCCTAGGGAAGGGTAACAAGCAGTACAGCGTGAGAGCGCTCCTGGGTGTTGACCCCAACGAGGTTCTACCGCTGAAGAGCGAAGCTCTAATCGCTGGGCGGTGGTTCATGGAGAGCGACTACTTCGCATGCATCGTTACAGACAGGCTTGCTCAAGCGCTTAACGTCACCGTGGGCGATGAGGTGTTCCTACCTTCGCACAACCTCAGGCTGATGGTTGTAGGTGTAATAAGCGCTGATGTAGCTAACAGGTTGAGAGATCTTGACGGGTACTCGATAACGCCCGTCAACCCCAACGCCGTCAGCGCGCTTCTGCGCGGCTACGTCCTTGAGGAGGTAAGACTTCCCTTATCGTATGATGAAGTGCTTCTCGTGCCCTCGAAACTGGCACTTGACCTAGGGGGCTACCTAGCCAGTATTGCAGCGGCGCACGAGGACTACGCGTTCGTACGCGAAGCTGCTCTGAAGCTCGCTAAGCCTCTCGAGCTTCTCAACTTCTACATCTGCGATGGCAGCGATGTAACAATGGTTAGCCCGTACCTAGCGTTCGCGTTGCAGGGTTGGGTTTTGGTGATGATACCGACCGTGATAGCAGTGGCCATGGTGTCCATAACCATACTGGGAAGCATTAGGGAGCGGCGCAGGGAGATCTCGACGCTAACCTCGCTAGGGCTCTCGCCGAGGGGTGTTGGCGTAGTTTTCGTCGTCGAAACGCTTTGCTACGCTTTTATGGGTGCATCGATAGGGTACATTTTAGGTATCTTAGCGAACATAGCGATGATCAAAATGAACCTCCTCCCGCCGGGCTTTATTGCGAACGTCTCTTCTCTCGCCACAGCAGCGGCTTTGCTGATCAGCATCCTAGCGATCCTGCTGCAGTCCGCGTATCCAGCTGTGATGGCATCCAAAATTGTCGTGCCCTCCCTCGCTAGGAAGTGGGAGATCCCCACTAAGCCGAGGGGTGATGAGTGGGAGATCCCCCTGCCGTTCGCGACGAGGGATAGGGGGGAGATCCCCGGCATAATTTACTACCTGTACGAGTACCTCGACGCTCACCGCAAGGAGTCGCCAGAGGTATTCATAGTCGAGGACGTCGCGATAGAGGGACCTGAGAGGCTGCACGCCGTGGTGAGGCTGCAGCCGCTAGAAGCTGGCGTGGTGCAGGATGTGGTGATAAGCGCCTTGTGGAACGATATCGAGCAGCGCGCGACCTTCTCGGTCCGCTTGCGCCGGCTAGGTGGTGTGCTGGAGACCTGGGTTTCGAGGAACAGATACTTTGTTGACGCTCTCAGGAAGCAATTCCTCATGTGGAGAGGCTTAAGGCCAGAGGATAAAAGGGAGTACATCAGGAGGTTCGCGGAGAAGGTGGGTTCGCTATGAGCGAGCGAAACCCGAACCCCTCGATCGCAGCGATGAAAGCTAAACCAGGGCTCACGTGGAAATCTACGCTAGCACTACTCTTCGCGGCGGCGACTATTCTTCCCGTGAACCTCTACCTGCAGCTAGTGTCCGGTGCCACGATAGCAGCGGCGGCTACCTACATCACGCTCGTGGTGCTAACGGAGCTGGGCTCCTTGCTGGGTTCTCCGATCACGAAGCAAGAGGCTTTCATCGTATTCATGCTGACGTCGATCGTCGCCGGGAGCCCTGTGTACATACACTTCGTTTACAGATCCTACTTCGTCACATCCCCCATCGTGTGGACGTTCAAAGACCCGTATACTGAAAAGCCTTTGCCGGAGGTCATTCCACCGTTCTGGGCGCCCCCCTACGACTCGCAAGCTCACGTGCTGCGCTCCCTTCTGCACCCCGATTTCATCATCCCGCAAGTAGTCTCGCACCTGCAGTTCGGCGTCCTATTCATAATAATGGAGATCGCTCTCACAATGTTCGTTTCTTCACTGTATCTTGAGGCCGAGCCCCTACCGTTCCCTCTAGCTGATGTGAACTACTCGCTCATAGAGACGCTTACCGAAAGGACCGAGGAGAGGATGGGCATCTTCATAATTTCGTTAATCGTGGGGGCCTTTTACTCGTTCATTGCGTACGGGATCCCCACGATAATGATGGGGCTCTTCAACGTGCCGCTGCAGCTGATACCGATCCCGTGGATAGACCTCACAACCGGGTACTGGGGCGTCGAGAAGTTCCTCCCCGGCGCATGCTTCGGCATTTCGACGGACATCTCGGCGTTCGCTACCGGCTTCATCCTACCCCTCCGCGTGCTGGCATACATCGCGGTGGGCTCGATAGCTACCTGGGTCTTTGGCAACTGGCTGGCTCTAACGGCGTTTAAATCATACTTCCCCGAATGGGTTTCCGAGTGGAAGAGCGGCATGAGCCTATCGCTGGTGTGGCAGAGATCCCTGCTCAGAGTGTGGATAGGCCCGCAAATAGGGTTCATCCTAGGGCTCTCCCTGCTGAGCTTCGCGTGGAGCTACAAGGCGGTTGCGAGGGCTCTGAAAAGCCTGATCAGGATGACGGTTGCGGGAGGCGGGTCTTCAGCGGCTCGCTGGTCGCTGCCTATGTTCCTCGGTGCATCCATCTGCTCACTAGTGTTTTTCCACGTGCTAGTTCCCGACTTTCCACTGCACGTTGCGGCTCTCACGATGCCCTTATCCTTACTGCTGGCCGTAGTGGCTACTAGGATCAGAGGAGAAACAACGGTCTACGCGTATCCACCCTACCTTTGGTGGATACTGGTCTACGCTTCGGGTTACCCGAAGGTGGACGCTTTCTTCTTCCAACCGGTTATCGGCGGCTCATCTACGCCCTTATGGACTGAAGCCTTAAAGGTGGCTAGGCTCACAGAAACCAAGGAAACAGACTTTTTCAAAGGCTTCGTTCTCGCGTGGGTTCTCTACTGTGTTTTCAGCTTGATATTCGTGCAGTTCTTCTGGCTCATGGCGCCCATACCCTCCTACGTCTACCCGTGGACGGTGATATCGTGGCCGATACAGGCGATAACGGAAAGCATGTGGTATACGAGGCAGATAACTGCAAGGATGAACACGGTGCTATTCGGTTTCACGCTAGTTTTAGCCTTAGGCGCTTTACAGGTGGTGCTGCACAGATTAACGGGGTTCGCGCTAGACATCGTAAGCCTAATTTCGGGCACCGCCACCATACCGCCAGCGGCGATCTCAATGCTGATAGGTGGTCTCTTCGGGAACTATGTCCTCCGAAGAGCTATGGGCGAAGCTAGGTGGAGGGAGGAGAGGGCACTGATGGTGGCTGGCATCGCCACAGGCGGAGGGATAGTGACAGGGATTCTGGCTGCGCT
Organism: Thermofilum sp.; assembly: GCA_020832965.1. The sequence goes on from JAJHRM010000090.1 coordinate 8,937, forward strand.
AGTCCTAATGTTCAAGTCAGCTTGGCTTAAGCCATTCTAATTAGAGCTCTAATTAGAGCCAAGTTTTTGAGCGGTACGCAATTTACACATCGTGCAGGATTGGAGCATCTGGTCTTCGTGGCTTGTAGAGTACAGCCTTGAGGAGGCGTTAGAGTGCCTCTGGAGCGGCGGGTTTGCGCACATAGAGCTTTCAGCGGAACACTTCAATGAATACTTAGCCCGCCTTGGCATGGGCTCTAGGTATATCGACGACGCTTCGCGGGCTAGGGCTATGGCGATGGCCCATAGGGGTCCCGTCGAGCTCGGCTCGCTACCGCCTATCGAATTGATACATGCTCATGGCCCCTTTAAGCCGTTTGAGCTGGAGTCGCTCAGGAGTCTTGAAGTTTCGCTAAACGCAATCGAGGAATGGATTAGGAGGTGCAGGGACCTCGGCGTCACGGTGCTCGTTTGCCACCCCTTTACCGCTAGGGGGCTGAGCCTAGAGGAGCTCGAGCGCTTGAACCTCAGCGCGTACAGGAGGCTCGCTCGCGTAGCGGAGGACTGCGGGGTGGTGCTGGCGGTGGAGAACATGGGGCGCGGCTACGGGTCCCTCGCAAGCCACCTGCTCCGCCTCGTCGAGGAGCTTTCCCC
>JAJHRM010000091.1 GCA_020832965.1 Thermofilum sp.
TTGTTGTAAAAGCCAGAATGCAGCAGTATTGTAGCAGTGTAAGAGAACGGGAAGAGCAGAGCTGCCAGCCTAGCTGTATATCCATCCGTAAGCAAAAGAGTGAAATAATAGATGGCGATCGTGAACACGGCGAAGCCCAGCATTTGCATTATCCGCATCGACCAATGCACTCCGACTAGCTGCGACAAACCGTAGATCATCAGCACGAAAATTGGTCTGCTCCTTAGCGCTGGATGCTTAAAAGTAAAGTTAGTTTTCAATTCGCCGATCCACGCGGAGTAATACGTCGTAGGGTCAACGCCCACCAGCTTACCTGAAGGATTTAGCGTAGGCAGATAAGGGAGTGAAACTATTGCCAAAGATAATAGTATTGCGGGTGCGAGGTCGCGCAACACAAGCGGTCTTCCTCCAGAAGTTCCTTGTGACTTCCCTACCTGCTCCTCTCTGAGTTTTACCAGCCGCTCGATGTATTTGAGGGGGCCCAGCAGCGCTAGGGCCGCTATCAGCGGTAGCGCTGTCGTTGAAGCGGCTAGTCTCAGGCTCCTCTCGATGTGGGCTACGAGACCGAAAACTCTCAAACCTAACAGTGAAGCTGTGTTCTCGACCAATGCGAAGGCCTCGAGCAGTAGCAAAGCCCACAGCAAACCTTTAACTGCATCCTTCCTATGCACAACTAGTGTCATAATGCTAGCAACGGCTAGAACCCATGGCGGAGCGAATGCGAGAAGCAAAAGTGAGAGGCTAGCGTACTTAAGAACGGGCAGATAGGCTAAAGACAGGATAGCAGCCCAAGCCGGTTCAACGTGGAAATAGGTGAGGTGGAAAGGCTGTACCGAACCAGGCTCAGGCAAAGCTATTTTCAATGCTGATAAGCTGTACCATATGCTCAACAGTAATGAGAACCCAGCAGTCACTTGCGAAATCCTCTCGGGATTAAGCGCTCTATATAGTGTGGAACACTTCCCAAGGCTCATAGCCACCTTTACAGCGACCATAAGAGCGCGGTTATTTAGTGTTTACGATGCGTCGGCGCAGAAAATAATGTTTTTAATTAACCCTTTAAAAAATAAATTACGATGAGCGCGAGTGCATTTTCCTATACACCTTGTTATCCTCAGATCTTAGCAGACTTGATTCTTTCGGCAGTCGCCATGTCTCCTCAATTGCGCGTCATAAAGCAACCAAAGCAAGAGATCCTCGGACACCAAGTAAGAGTTAAGAACCCCGGAGAAAGGAGGCGGTTGTATGCTAAGCCCCTCTGGGCTCGCCTCCATTGCGCCAGCGTGCATCGACGGAAGCGCCGTTCGCGCCGCCTACAAGCGAGCCCTTCGCACCGGCTTGTACTGGAGGCTGAGCCCGGAGGAGCGGGCCATCCTCCGGCTGTCGTGCTCGTTCTCCCTGATAAAGAGCCCCACCCTCGTCCCCATCCTTTTCAGGATCATCTCCCAAGTTCTACCTTCTTTAGCTGTGAAGGCCCAGGCGCTAGCTCTGGGCCTGAAAGTCGTGGAGGAAAGGGTGAGGCAGGCGCTTTCTCTAGGCTACTACCAGGCTTTAGAATGGTTGAAAGACATCTCGCTCGCGGTGAGGGTGGGGCTCTCGCTGCTAAATACGCCAAAAGCGTACTGGCCAGAGGTGACGTGAACGCGCAGAGCGGTGCTCGCCAGCGACATCTCGTTCATCTGCGTCGGGACACCCAGCGCGCCCGACGGCTCGGCGGACCTCAAGTACGTCGAAGCAGCCGCACGGGCTGTAGGCAAAGCGCTGAAGGGGAAGGAGAAGTGGCACCTCGTCGCTGTCAGGAGCACGGTCACGGGACAACCGGCGGCACCGTGAAGAGGGCTCTCGAAGAAGAGTCGGGGAAGCGGGCCGGCGAGGGCTTCGGCCTCTGCGCTGCAGTTCAATTGTTATCTCAAATACGGGCAAGAGGATTGCTAAGTTACCATTATAATAGAAATCTAGACAAAACTATATATCAGAAAATATGGGATAGGCAATGGTTAGAGAGACAAAAAACGACATCATTTTTAGAGAAAGTAGCAGATCTGTTTAGAACATTGCTAATAAGTCGATTTGTAACTCATTATGTAAGTAGGTATTTCCAAGCTAACAAAGTGTATGTGGAAGCTGGATGCGGAAGTGGAGGAACTTCTATTAGACTTCGCGAATATAATTTTACCAAGATTGGGCTCGATATTTCCCTTGAAGCCCTTAAAAGAGCCAAAACACGACGTATTTATGACGATTATATCCTTGCAGATATATTCGCGATGCCATTTAGGGACGAATCTATTGCTGGTTTATGGAATGTGGGAGTAATGGAGCATTTCAGACTCGAAGAGCTGATTCGGGTTTTTAATGAATTTTATAGAATTCTAAAAAAAGATGGTTGTTGTCTGTTTTTCTGGCCATGGGTTTTAGCGCCAAGTCACATAGTATTTCGTTCGTATGAAATTATAATGAAAAAGTTTGGAAGACCGGTGCAAGTTTATCCTCCCGCGCCGTCAATGTTTAGTTGGAAGCTTTTACTATTTTTCAGAGAGTTAAATAGAACCCATCGTTTTATAGTACGCATACATCCACCATGGATGGATTTAATACATGTTGCTGTTATAGTAATAAAAAAGTCACCATAAATGAGGAAAAAGATTTCTCAGGTTATATCATTTTGATGAAAAATTGATATTAAAACTAATTACGATCATAGTATCATACTTAACCATAAAGCGCGTGCATCTCGCTTGTAGTGAGGATGGGGCTCTCGCTGCTGAACACCCTGAAAACCCACTGGTAAGCACAGTTGTAACATTGTGATGTTTAGATTCCTTAAATTTTATAGGAAGGTTACTCTAAAAATAGTTTTCTATAATATACATATGAAAACATATATTGTTACTATTGATACATATCATTTAATGGATTATTTAGGGAGAAATTATGGTATACCTTTTATAATATTTTTTACTATTATGCTATTAATATCCGCTATATATTTGGCTTTAGGTTTAGAAAATATAGCTATTGATATGGCTATGTATTCATATTTCAGTCTAGCACTAGGTATATTATTTCAGTTTGTCTGCTATCTTAAATTTAGAAGAAAGATAAAATTGAGTAAGAAATTGAAGAAAACGAGAATGAAATTATTTTTAACTGTGATTATTTTGATGTATTTTATAGTAAATATATATGTAACGTATTTTCAGGAAAAGATATTATTAGTTGGGGATTGGCCCCATCCGTACTTTAGCCATGATTATTGGGCACCAAATAAAAAGTACATATGGGCCCCATCCTTAGGTTTTGTTAGACTAAATAATTTTTACTCATTTGACAAAGTATATATACTAATAGATATTCAAACAATAGAATCTTCACAACTAAATATTGATGAAATAGTTAAATTAAGTAAAAATTCAAAAGAATTATATTTCATTGGCGAAGAAAAGCAGATAAATGATTTTTGTAAAAAATATAATATTCATAATTGTCGAATATTACAAATTAGGCCATGAATAAGAAAAGCTTATTTAGGGAAAGTTTCTTCTCTATTCTTATCTTTGTTGTTATACTAGTACTAAATTGGAAATGGATATGCTCTATTCAAAAATCTTTTTTAGGTATTGAAGAAGGGTTCTGGGAGCTTGTAGCTATTAAGGTGTTATCGAACTCCCAAAATGTTTTCTGGTTTGACAGTAGAACATATGGGCAGCCGGACCTTATGCCATATGGGAAAGCTATTCCCTATGCACTAGCAGTGATCTTAAATTACATTATTTATAATGAAAGCATTACTTATATTTTAACTTTTATATTTTTGGAGTTTTTTGCGTCATATGCGATATTTATTTTGCTTCGGCAAATACATGTATCAATATTTTTAGCTTTTGTATTTTCTATAATGTATATAATAACTAACCCAATAATATTTAATATGTATTCTCAGGGGCATTTAAGATTTTTAATAATATTGTTTTGTAATGCAATATCTCCGACAATTATTTATATTTTCTTAGAATCTAAGAATAAATTAATATCTTATATTTGTTATATGTTGGCTTTTATTATAAATCTGGTTTTTATATTTGCAAACATTGTAATTTTTATGGCGATTTTTGCGTTGTCATTGTATATGTATCCATTTTTGGCTTGTCATAAACCGAGTGGACTTAAATTTAAAATATTTTTGGTTATAATATCTATTATACCTGCTTTAGTTTTTTGGTCATATAGTTATTTATATTATTCAGAATACTTCGTAAGCGAATTCTTTGGTAGAAATACTTTAGAATATTCACAAATGTCTAATTTAATTAGTTTTATATTTCTAAATTGGGGAATGTCAAATAGAACTCCTATTGTTGTTCAGGCAATGAATGATATTGTCTTGAATTTAATTCTTTCTTTTCCGTTCTTTGCATCGTTAACTTTCTTATTAAGCGAAAAGGAAAAATGGTTGATTTTATTCACTATAATAATTATCATGTTAGCGGGTTGTGGAACCTATGGGCCATTCTTTGCGTTATATCTCAAGTATAATCTACCATTTAGAGCCCCAGGAAGAATATTTCTCCCTATCTCACATCCATTTTTAATAATAATGGGAGCACTAGGCTTCAATAAGATCAGTAACGTCTTTATTAGCAGTAAAGGTTTCTTTAAATTGAAGAAAATAACTAAGATTGTCATTTACATTTCCTTATTATGGCTTGCATTTTACATAAGTACTCATACACAGTTTACTTACGCTATCCCTCCAAGTTTAGAAGAAGCGTATTCGCGCATACCGCCTTACAGCAGGGTCTTAATGCTCCCCGTATGGGGGAATGTTGGATCGGGTTTCTCTCTTAGTTACAATGGAACTTACGTTTATCAGCCATTCCCGACGGTAGGGCACTCTATAATGCATCTCCACGAGTATCTTTGTGCAAAGTATAATCTGAAAGAAGCTTTTTCTCCGCCATCTAGATGGGAAACACCTACTTTTGTTTTAAAAACTATCGAAGAATTATGGTATGATGATATTCTGAAATCTAAATTTGATGATTTCTATTTAAAAGTAAAACTGCTGTTTAACCTACAATATTTGATAATTTACAAACATATAATGCCATCGAATATAATAAATGGTTTACTTGACGAAAGATTTGTTGAAAAATATTTTGAAAATGATTATATTTTGATATTAAAGATAAAAAACCAAACCGATAATGAAATTTTAATTTCTAATTATGCTTTTTCAATTAGTGGAGTTATGAATATTCAAAGTGTTATCAAAATGCTTAATTGTTTTGGAATAGACCATCCTATAATTTTTATGAATGATGTTAAATTCCAAAATAAAAATCTTATACATATTTACACATATGAGAGCAATGCTTCTATGTTTTTCAAGAATTTAAGTGATGATGATAAGGTTATATTGATAGTTAATTATCCTATTGACATTCATATATTAAGCAAATTTATAAACAATTTCAGATATCTAGTTTTGGAGGATAATGGAACGTATTATATTTTATCTTCTCAATTTTTTTTAGAATCATTTGTTGTAACAAATTGTCCATCAAAAAATTTTGTATATCTATTTAACTTTGACCCTAACGAGCTTAAAAGAGTCAAAATTTACTATATTTACTCTCCGAAAGGGTATAGAAGTGATTATATAGTAGAGCCTCCTATAAGTGAAGGCTTTCTGTTATTGGCAAAATCGTATTCGCCTTTATTTAGAATCATCTATGATGGTAAAAGAGATAAAAGTTATTTGGCAAATTTATTCTTGAATGCCTTCTATTTCGCTAATTGCAGTAGTTTATCCATTAAATTCGAAATATTTCCTTAAAAGTCTATGTTTGGTAAGATATCGAATCTGTTTATGCTAGCTTTTATGTATTTTCGTCCCATATTAACGCGATATATTATTGAGCGAGCTATACTATTTTACGCTTTCGTAGAGAGTGTCGAAAGCAGAGATGCTTATAAGGGGTTAGCCTATAGGTTCTAATGGTGTTTGTACTTGAGTAAGCCGGGCATCCTCATTAGCGGTGCTACGGGGTTTGTAGGTAAGTATGTGATAAGAAAGCTAGTTACACTATCTTCTTATGATATAATCGTCATAGTCAGAAATCCGATTAAGCTTGAAAAAGTGCTCAGGAAAGAATACCTAAAAAACTTAAAAATAATTCAAGGTGATTTATTAAAATATGAAGATATTAAATTTATTGAGAAGCAGCTTAGAATATTAAATTCAGGTATAAAAATAGTTATTAATCTAGTTGGTGGCGGTCCTTTGACCATTAATTATAATATAGAAAATGAAATAATGGATCTTAACTTTACAACGTTAAAAAACTTGGTTAAAATATTGATAAATTCGAACAAACTAAATAATGTTAAGATATTTATACATCTAAGTAGTTTAGCGGCAGCGGGAGCGCTTAACCCTGAAGAAAGATTTCATGCATCAATGATATGCCACCCTGTGCTACCATATGAACGCGCAAAATATTTAGGTGAAGTTTTTTGAGAAAAATAGCAACATATTATAAACAAACAAAGTTTATAGTTTTAAGATTACCTCAAATATATGGTTTGGAATCTAAAGAGTTTATTAGTTTAATAAAAATAATAGAGAAAGGGATATTTCCCCTAGTTCCAAATAAAGTAGGAACTTTACCATTAATATATGTTGATGAAGTAGCAGATATTATAAGATATATTGTGGAAAACTATGAAATTATTTATAACAAAATTCACGAAAACTTCAAGATGTTTATGTTATGCGAAGGAAATTACTCATATATTAACCTTGTTAATATGGTTAGGGAAACGTTTGGGAAGGGAGGTTATATACCTGTTCCTTATGAGTTAATGTATCTAGCAGCGTTTTTTGTAGAGAATATATTCAAGCTATTAAATAAAAATGAACCATTTAATACTTACAGGATGAAGTCATTTTGTAGAAGAAGAATCATAGAAGATAATTTTGCAATGTATTTTAATTATAAATACAAATATAATTTAAATAATTTTTTTGATAAAAATTAGAAATGGGCAATATTGTTTACATTTTTAGGGGAGAACTATCAGAGACGTTAGAAAATCTTTTAAGAGAAGATGTTTCATTGAGAAAAATATTGGAAGCAGAAGATGAAATTATAATTAAACCAAATTTTGTTGTGCCTAGAAAAATTTCAGTTACTAATATTGAGCTAATAGATAATATCTGTAGTTATTGTGAAATTAATAAAGTAAAAGTTCGTATTGTTGAATACCCTGGTATGGAATTTCACCCGGATAACGTTGTTCAAGTTTTAGAACTTAAAAATTTGGTAAAAAGACATAAAAATTTGAAGATAGAAATACCACCTAAAGAATTTATAAGGATAAAGTCACAATACTATTTAAAGGAAATGTTAATTGCAAAAGATATTTTTGAAATTCCATTAATTAATATTTTTAAAATAAAAACTCACTTGATAACAGAAGTATCTTTAGCCGCTAAAAATTTGATGGGAATACTTCATCCTTATACAAGAAATTTTATGCACATAAAAGGTGTTAACAGATGTTTGTTGGACGTAGTCGAAAGTATAAGACCTTCCTATAATATTGGGGAGGCTTATCCGGCAATGGAGGGGAGAGGTCCTGCATTTGGAATTCCTAGATATCTGAATATTCTTGTTGGAAGTTCGGATATTATATCTTTAGATTCTTTTATTGTGCGCGAAATAATTAAACATCCATATTTAATTGATAAAATATATTACCTAAAATTTTACAAGAAGAGTAATAAGATGAATTATATAGTTTATGGCGATAGGAATGCAATAATATTTGAGAGGCCTTTCTTACTTTCAAATCCTTCGATATTTTATAAGTTTTTCTATAATAATATGTATTTGGTTAACGTATTCTTCAATTATTTGCATATTAATGCTACGTTTAATGAATTATTATATAAGACTAAATATTTTGGAAATAAACCGGTGATTGTAAATAAAAAAATGCTAAATACGGTTAACAGAAATATATGTCCTACTCAAGCTATTAATTTTAATAAAGCGACTATAGATTATAAGAAATGCATAATGTGTATGAAATGCGTTGACGAATATCCTGAGGTATTCAAAATTTCATATTTCTTTTCATAAATATTTATGTTTTCTAAGCTATTCATATTTTGGATATTTCAAATTTGATGTTTCATTTTCCAAAATATGAGTTTTCTTCTCCCTTAAACGCTTTTAATGCATTTCTTCAGTCGTATATTCCCATATGAGGATATATTTATTCCATAGAGCAAAATTTAGGAAGTTTCCGCTGACTTTAACTATATTTTCAGTTCTGTTGACATTTTACTCTTTATTACATGGTGAGAATCCTTTTTGTGCTACTCCTTGCCTGTGCGCTAGGTATGGCGGCCCTTTATATGGAGAAATTATGGGGCCAGCCGTGTTCTTGATCGTCGCTGCTATTTTTAAGCAAGCATTATTATTCTTTCTTTAAGGGTTGGCGCGCGCTTTGAAGAGTGAGGTGCGCGGGTTGGTGGGCGTTGTAGGCTACCTGAGGGGGAGAACCTGCAATCTCTTTTCTTTTTTCCTTTTATAGTTTTGCTCGTACTCACTGCCGTTAAGTTTGCCGCTGGGGATTCGGTGATGGCTGATATGTTGGCCGCTTACGCTTATTACCAGCTTGCGGGAGGCGTGTTCGCTGCTCTTATTGTTGCGGTTCGGGAGGGTGGCGGTCTGCAGCGCTCTGAGAACAGGCGGCGGGTTTAACGTCTCTTTAATGGCTGTGGCGTTTTAGTTCGATTTCGGCCGCTTCTAGTTCTTTCAGCGTGTTTATTGGCAGCCAAGCGTCTCGGGGGACGATGAACGCGTGGAGCTTTCTCTTTTCCGCGAGGAGGGGTAGTAGCGTGTTTTCGAACTCTATGGGTTCCTCGGCGTTCATGTCCACGATGTTGAGGAGTGTTTTCAGGGCGGGCGGCTCGAGGATGTACAGGCCGACGCTCGCGTGGACGGGGAGGACCGGCTTTTCCCTGAAGCTGGTGGCGAGGCCGAGGGGGTCGGTTTCAACGCAGCCCCAGGGCAGCTGGAGGCCTGTGGTGACGGCGGCGCTCGCGTGGACCCCCAGCCGGTTCACCGCTTCGATGTGGCTGGAGAGGAACCGCAGCGGCAGCGTTTCGTCGAGGAATATGTCGTCGGGGAACGCTACGAAGATTCTTCGGTTCGCGTCGATCACCCCTTTCTCTATCGCGTGCTTCAGCGCCTTGCCCTTCCCCACTTTCTTGAGCGGGGGGTCGAGGCACCGCCTCGCGGTCGCGCCGAGCTCGCTGCACGCTTTCTCCGTCTCCTTGACCACTTCCTCGTACTTGGTGAGTATGACGAACTCTTTGAAGCCGTTGAACGCCATGTACCTGATGCACCTCCTTAGGAGCGGCTCCCCGTTGAGCCGGATGAGGGGTTTGGGCGTTTTGATCAACCCCATTCTTTTCCCTTCGCCGCCGGCCATGACGACGACCTGCGTCTTCT
>JAJHRM010000207.1 GCA_020832965.1 Thermofilum sp.
TATCCAGGCAGTTGAACTCTACGCCGCACGCTATCCAAGCCCCCCTCAGCGCGATGTTAGCGGGCCTGATGACGCCAACGTGCTGGAAAACGTGGCGTCCTCTAACCTTATCGTAAAGGTCGTACAATCTAGCTCCTAAAGAGGGTATAACGGTCATCCTCAAGTGCTCGTTTTCCGCAACTATGGCCTTGTACCGAACCCTTTCGGGCTTATCGCTAAAGCTATCCAGCCGCGTGTACGGGTAGTGCTGGAGAAACCTAGGCAGGGGATCCTCACCCTCGATCCCATACGTGGGTATTTCCACTTCTTCGAAAAAGCACGAAACCTTGTCTCTGCTACCTGCGCCGCTCACACGATTAAGATATTTGAAGCTATATAAAACACTTTCCACAAGACTACTTCATGCAAGGGACTACAGACTAAATTTCAACAGAGCAGGGCAATCGCTGTTTACTTTTCTGAACGAAAAAATTGACTAATTCCTTTTCCTATCGGAAAAATAATTTGTTAAAAATCAGTATGGCAATATCCACATCGATTTCATCAGCAAGCTTATTAAAGCACCCAGAGCCACCGCTATCGCTTCACCGCAAAGGATTCCGCCCACGATCATCGCCCTACTTCTTTGCCATTTTTCGCTACCTAGAACCCTTGGGAAAACAAACTTCCCTACTATAGCTCCGATAAACATCATTATTGCATAGGGAGGAGGTGTAGCGGCACCTAAGTAGAAGCCTGGCGCGGAAATAGGAGCGTGAGCGATCTCCGAAACCGCGTAAAGCGCTAAGCCTGTAGCGAAGAAGGCTCCTATGAAAGTTGGGTTGAGGATCGTTAGGCGCTTTGTAACCCACAGGCAAGTGTACATTGCGCTTATGGGCCAGTAGATCGCAGTATACGGAAAGTGTGTGGATGGTATCTCCGTCATAGCCCATAGCGCTGAAGCGTATATGAAGCTCAGTACAACCGCTAAAGCGGTAGAGTAAAGGTACGCTTTTATGAAGCTGCTGGGTTTCGTTTCCGTCAGCTTCATCGCCTTGATAATACCAGCCCAGGAAGCTGGTTGCAGAGTGAACGTGTAGCCGGTTACGTAGAATGGAGCGAACCATATATCGTAACCTGAGTACGGTAGTGCAACGAAAACGCCCTCTTTCACGTAAGGAATCGCGACGAAAAGCCCTGTCTCACCTAGAACCCTGGCTGTTACAAGCATAGCTACAAACGACCAACCAGGACCTAGTAGAAATAGCACCCACGCGTAGGGCAAAAGGTGAGGAAGCAAGGCTAGAGTTAAAGCGATGGTTCCGCAAGATCCTATGAAGTACATAGCTAAGAGGGTGGGTAAGGGGAGGTAGCCAGCGCGCCTAGCTGTCTCAGATAACCTGGCGAGGCTTTTGAAAGCAGATAAGAATATTTTTGGCCTGAAAATTATCGGTGCTAGAGCCAAAGCTAGCGATAACCCTATCAATGGGCTAGCTAAAAAGTCGAGAATGTAAAACTGCAGGCTCATGCCCAGGTTCATGCCCGGTGAATAGTTCTTGAAAATTCCCAACTGGTATAGGAAGCGCCCAAGAACGGTGTAAAATGCGATGCTGCTGACGAAGGCTGTCACAACCGTTTTAAACGGTACGATAAACCCTATCACTAGGTACAAGGGATCGGTTCCCACCCCTAAGAGCCCTCCAGACCACCCTACAGAGTCCATGATATAGTTCAAGTCGAGCCACGGGGCTGGTATGGGGGCGAAACCCGTGATCAAAGGGATTGTGTATAAAATAAGCGAGTACCCCATGCTGGTGATCGTAGCGTAGAGGAATACCCTCATATCCTCGGCTCTCCTCTCCGTTAGCGAAATGATCGTTTGAGCCTCAACCTGCGATATTGGAAACGGCAGCTCTTCTGTCTCAACGAAAAGCTGCGCTGCTATCAAGCCGAGAGCCATATCTGCGATTAATCCTAGCATGAAACCCAGGCCCAGCGTACCGATGATGGGATACCAGTCCGTGTGCAGCATATTCCTCAAAATGATAGCAGGCGAATTCGCAGGAGGGGCGACGAACCAAGGTAATGCATCCGCTATGCCGAACGCTTTCGTTATAGGTCCTGTTCTAAGGTACGCTTGGTATATGGGCCAGGTAAAGTAGGTGAGCCCAGCGGCAGTACCCACAGAGTAAAAGATGACGGCTACCTCCTGCTTCGTCAGCTCCCAACCAATTAGGGAACCCAATTGTGTAAAGAGTAGAGCCATTAAATACTGCGCGGCCCCTCCTATATTGACCCCTGAGTAAAGCTGGAGGAACAGCACAGCCGGTTGCATGATAACAGCCCCGTAGAATATAGCTAGTATGGAGCGCCGCGTGAAACCCTCTTTCAGCTCGTTTACCGCCATCTCAGCCACCCCTCACTGCTTCCAGGGGCTTTCCTATGTAGCGTTTCTTCTCCTCCGCCGATAGACCCTTCCATACGAGGAACTGTTTCCTAACAGCATCGATGAAGGGTCTGTTGTTTTGAACCCATAGGGTATACATTCCTTCAAGCCTCTTAAGCACTAGGAGGAACAAGTACTTCCTGCTTGCAGCATCGTAGCGTGCTCTAAGAGTTGCTTCTTGCACTATACCTTGCTCGTATGGGCTAAGGTGTACGATAGCGGATAAGGAGAGCAACTTCTCTCCTCTCACAACCTCTTCTTTTACGGTTAAATTCCTAATCATAAATGCCCCCATCCTCTCCATTCTATAAGCATTTAAGAATTCGCAGAGATAGTTAATAAAACCTTTCAATTCCTCATCTCCTGCTATGGTGAAAGGCATAGGAATCTCCCATAAATCTCCTCGAGGCTTAGTGATCTTGTATCTCCGTTCAAGAGACGGTGTTAATGCACGCGCTGCAACCACCGCCGGGTAGGCAGCTGAAGATGCCGTCATAGCGATCGATAGCAGTAGCGAAAGGACAACGAAGTAAGAGGAGTAATTGACTATCCCAAACGGTAGTTCCCCAGTCCTCAAAAGCCAGTGGATAGCCGTCAACCCTGCAATATAACCTACCACCGTACCTATCAATGCTATAGTTAAAGTTTCAGTGAGGAAGAGAAGCGAGATCTGCGTGGGCGATACCCCCACAGATGACAACACCCTAATTTCTCTCGAGCGTTCGTACAGAGAGGTAAGCATCGTATTGAGGAGCATCAATCCTCCTATTACGAGAGGGATTAGGACAGTCGCCAAGCCCAGCCACGCGAACGCTACAGCCTTCCTAAACACTATGACGCCTTCAGGAAGCCCTGCGTAGACATCCGTAGACAGCATTTCGGTAAGCGCCCCTGCAAGGCGCCTCACTACGCTCTCCTCGGATATTTTAGCACTAATAGTTATCGCAGACCCACCTAGCATACGGAATGTTATGAATGGTATGATTATGTATTGTCCCTCAAGTCTTTCAGGTTTTTCGCTGATGCCTCCACCTCTAACTTTCTGGGATTCCTTTACGTAATCTATTGGTACGATTCCTTGACCGTTAAGATCGCGGATCGCCGAGAGTGCTATCCTGCTTACCACACCCACTACGGTAAACTCATTCCCCATAACCATGATCGTGTCCCCCAGCTCTACGCCGGCGGCGTATATGTCGTCGCTAACCACCGCAGCCCATACATCTGTCGGCAGGAGCCACCTCCCTGCAACTAATACTTTCTCGAAACCGTATATTTCGCCGGCTTCAGGATCCAACCCCCATATTGCTCGGTAAGTAGCGTTGCAATACTTACCTTTCACCCTAACAATGTCGGTTTGCGTAGGTCCAGCCCAGCTCGGAGCGATAAAACCGCTCGCCGCAACTGTTCCAGAACCGCTAACAGTTGCCTTCAGCAACCTTACGCTTTCGATGGGCATGGCGGACCAACCGCGCTTGTACAGCAGAATCCCGAGGTAGGGGGGTTGTGCACCCGGTAGTTCCCGCATACCAGTGTAGAAGTAAGCGGATGTACACGTAACAAGTGCTGCGGTTATGGTTGCTACCGTAAATACAGTTAATCCGCTCCTTAAAGGTCTCTTCCTCAGGTTAGAAGGAGCCGTGGACAGAGCTAAAAATACAGCTGCCGCCTTACTTAACTTTGCGTAATGTTCGCCTACCAGCCTTTTCTGCTCGCTTTCTATGTGGAACTTCGTCTCAGACAACACTACGAAAATTAGAGGTATGAGCAATACGAGTACTACGCCGCTAAACGCCACCATGAACGGGTTTGAAGCTAGGCGCATACCGGGATGAACAAAGTACATGAAAGCGAGAAGAGCTCCAGACAAAGCTACGATAACGATCGCGGATGCGTAACCTTTCAGGTTGAGGAGTCTTTCGAAAAATAGTACGAAAGCGCTTAAGAGTAAAATGAAAACTACATACGATTGTATGGATTCGTAGTACAACTTTTTAGTTTCTAAATATGCGGTATAGGCATTCGACCATGCGAATAGAATGCTGCTGTATGCTTTTTCATAGTTTTTCTCTTCGATATATTTCAACGCGGTGCTCATATTATTTAAGGCCCAATTATGGAAGGATTCTGCTCTCATACCTCCGCTAAAAAGATAGTATGAGTTTGCAATACTTAAACGATAGTTATTTAAGCTGCACAAGTCGCTAGTCATAGCGAACGGCATAGAAACTATTATCTGTTCTCCGCGCCCGACGTTGAAACCTTTTCCACCGTTGTTCAGCACCCCCACAAGCTCCGGGCCGGAGTAGACGAGGATCTCTACATTGCGATTCGGAGGTACGAACACTACGTGAACAGCT
>JAJHRM010000219.1 GCA_020832965.1 Thermofilum sp.
CAGCTCCCGCCTCCCAAGGCCTAGGAGCAGTGACGGCTATCACACCACCTGTAGCTCCAAAGTTCAGTGTTTCAGCGTGGGAGCCGGTCTCATATACGGCGAAGTTCATCTTCTCAAAGGATAAGTCTCTTATGTCGAGAGCTCCTAGCAGAACAACTGTTCCGCACTCAAAAACTGCCACAGTGTAATCCTTCTCCTCCTTATCTGGGAAAACTTTGGGATCGAAGATTCTAGCTCCGTACCTGCCGAGATCCGGGGCGTAAACCAGGTTACCGCTTTCTGGATCCACACTGTACGCTGAAATTATGTATCTTAGCTCCGTACCCCCGTGAGCCCCCCTGAAACCGTATATTGTTAGCGTCCCGTTTTCATCTGTCATACCGTACATAACGTGCCCAGTTCCGGAAAATGAAGTATGACCCGTGCCAGTGCTAAGCTGTGCGATCACGATGGCGTTGCTCACTGGTTTATACGTACCAGTTAAGTAGTCGTAGCGGACAACCCTAATTCTAGCTACGGAGAAGCCGCGAGCTTGCACGGGATCCCAGTAGAGCTTGGGTTTTGGTACAACGCTCTCAAGCCCCCGTAAGTTAGCGTAAAGGAATACCGTCGCGAAAGCTACTTCGGCTTGAGGTCGAAGCTTCTCGAAATCAACCCGCTCGAGGGTATCCAGAGGCGTTCCCCACAAGCTTCTAAACGCCAAGCTTGTTCTAAGGCTAAATGCTACAGCGCCAGCCATGGCTGCGGGTTCGGTATCTAAGTATAGCTGAGAAATAGGGACAGCGTAAAGGTTAGTCGGGTACCCCTGGCTTCCATAACCCATGCCCGACATACCGTCAGATACGAGGTACCTTCTCCCCGTATTTTTAACCATGTAATAAATTAGACTTCCATCATTAATATTTTCACATATTAAACCTTTAGATTTCCATTCTCTCAACGCGCTTTCGTCCGATCTGCCCCAGTAGAAAATCGGTTTAAGCGCATCCTGTATATCGTACCAATCGTGCCTGTCAACGCCGTAAAGGGAGGGGTACCCACCTGGCGCAGCGCCGAAGTAGAAAGCCATGTACTCACTATCGGTGGATAGGTCGAGACCCATGGTCAAAATCGTTCGCAAGCCTACATCTTTCGCTCCACCGCTCCAGAAGTACTTCCACACATGGTAGCGGGCTCCAGCCACGCACTGCCAATGACCCGAAAGCGCTACGAACATGATGGTTCTAGCCGGCCTGTACTTACTGAAGAAGCGTGCCATCTCAAGCATAACAGCGATTCCGGTCGCCTGGTCGGCACCAGCTGCGAGAGAGGGGACAACAGAGTAGGAGTCGTAGTACGCCCATACCTGAATTATCTGATCAGGATAATCGGTACCATTAATTATTCCTATAATATTGTACAAAGGCTTGTTTTCCCATTTCATTTTCGAAGTTAATTTAACAACAACATCGCCCTTGTCGGCCCCAAGCTTTAATAGCTGCAAAGCATCTCCTTTTCTAATGTAGAACCTAGGTATGTTGGCTGGAACTGATAGAGTTTTTAGTTGAGCTTGCAGGGAGTTTGTGAAAACTGGTTCTATAAATATTACAGCTTTAGCGCCAAACAATAAGGGTACAACCCAGTCTTGGAACGAGTTAAAATCAGCCAATAAAATACTCCCGTTAAGAGGTTTCCCATTAAGCTCCTTGAAGCTGCATGAGCCAACGTATACCAACCTTCCGACTAACCCCTCTTTAGGGAGAGTTGGTGGTACCACCACGTTCGGAAGTAGCGGGTAGATCGTAAAGGAGGTATGGGTCGGCTCTAGAACCTCAAGCGAAGCTCCATAATCGATGGGTACTACCTGGTAGTAAGTATCTCTGTAAACGCGATCCATTCCAAATTCCTTAAACTTTTCTTCTATATAATCTGCAGCTTTATAGAAACCTGGATAACCAGACATTCTAGATCCTAAACTTGACAAATATTCTATGTGCATCCTAATATTGCTCATATTAACGTTATTTAAAATTAATGTTAAGTATTTCTCGACATCTTTTACCTCATTCAAAGAGAAACTCTGCTGAGTTGCAAAGCTTGATGGAACCGCCTCGCAGTATGGCGAAGTGCAAATTTCAGCGAAAGATATTGAAGATAAAATTATAAGGGAAAAGAGTGCGGCTACAATTTCAATAGAAAAAATAAGTTTTTTCATTTGCGTTCCCCCTACAGGGGCAGCGGTATCCAGAGTATCATGCCAGTTAGTACGACGATTAGCAGGCTTAAGAACGCGCCTACAACTATACCTACGAACACTGGCGTCAACCTTTCGAGCAGCGACGTGCCCCCAACCTTGAGTATGAGCCATTTGATCCACCATGTAACCCAGAACGTCGTGGCGACTTTTATATTGTTTCCGCTGAACATGATGAGCCCAATCGGGTTTATCGGGAACCACGGGAATCGCATTCTCAGGAAGAACACGATACCGTATATGATGATCCCTATTATCGTGTAGTGGAAGCCTGTCAAGCCCTCTGGGAACGGGCTGTCCCAGTAGTCTAGCCTTGTAACACCCGCCTTAACGTAGCCTGCTGGCCATACGCCGTGACCGATAGCCCACGGCGGTCTCACTTGCAGCCTAGATAGCCCCAGCGCGTACGCCGACCAGACCGTGAATATGCCCGAGAAAACTATCGTGAGTATTGTCGAGAGGGCGAGCACGAAGGCTGCATCCTTCAACTTCAGGTTGGAGGCTTCCGCTATCCTGAAGCCTTCGAGATAAACGCCGGAGAGTGTCGCGCTTGAGATGTAGCCGAAAGTCCAGGAGTTGAAACCTGCGCTCATGTAGGCTGCCGTCTGGTTCTGAGGGGTGATTGGCGGCCAGAGTCCGAGCGCGCGACCGTATCCTAACGCGTACTCGTTAGCGGGCCATCCGTGCCAGTAGTGTATGAAACCGGACTCTGCCTTCAGCCTGGCTTGAGTCATGTAGAAGAAGAACATGTAGAGCAGGATGAGGAACGCCACCCCGGCGGGGATGCCGATGTACGATAGCCAAGCTAGGAACGCGATGAAGACCACGAAGAATCCTATCCAAGAAAGCCTGTAAGAGAGAGGTTCCCTCTCCTCGAGGGGCAAAGGTTTGCCGATGGCTTTAAGCGTCTCGAGAATGTACTTCCAAGCGAATACGAGAGTGAATAGCCCGATCGCTATTAAACCCCCACACTCGAACAGCCAGTAGAGCCTGAAGTTCTCGACTATGTACCAGCCGGCCGAGTACTGGTCTTCGTAACCACCTGGCGGCGGAGTGGGAGTGAGACCCAACCTCCACGTTATCTCTGAGACGATCCACGAGAGGAAGAACCAGCCCCACCCGGCTGTGAAGAGGATATCGGTTGGGATGAACATCGCCACAGCTATGACCATCGGGTCTATCCAAAAACAGGAGTGCGCTGTTGGAAGGACAGTTTTGATGGGGGTATTTCCGTACAAGTTGAGCATCCACATAGTGCGCCACCCGTACTCCTTCGTCCAAGGCGCCGGGAACCACGGCCACCAGTATGTCGGTAGGAAGAATATATACGCTAGGAAGCCCAACACAACGCCGAGCCAGAAGCGCTTGTAACTGATGAAGGTTTTAGACATAAACCTAGCTTTCGAAGCGCCGGGTTCGGGCTGGGAGTACTCGATAAGCTGAATCACCGGCTGCGCGTAGGGGAAGGGCATCCTCTCAATCTCGAGGATCCTTCTCCTGAAGATGCAAGCTAGGAAGAAGGCCATGAAAGCCCATAAGAGCCACGTTACGGTCCACGTGAAGAGAGGCGTTGCGATCAAGTGCCAGGGTACAGGCGCTGGCCCAGCCCTCAGTATATCTGCAGCCTCCTTAGGAACGTGCCATGGCGACGGTAGCACGTACTGGTAAGCCCACTCGTTACCCGGTGCCGACATTCCCGCTTGCGTTAAGAGGATGTAGCTGAAGTTGGTCGTCGGTATGGGGGAGGAGAGTATGAGCCCGGCTAAAGCTACGGCAGCCAGCTCCGCCGACGTGAACTTAGCCTTCACCCCCAGTATTTCCAAGATAAAGACTAGGAGGAAGACCAGCCCCATCGAAACTATCGGAACGCCATTCTGCCACTCGTACGGCCACCTGTTGTAGAAGAGCGACGCCCCGGTTACCTGGTAGCCGTGAGCATTGATAAAAGTAAAGAGCACGGTCAAAACCAGCACAGCCATCATAGCTCTTGGGGTTAAGCCGGCAGCAACCTTTTCCTGGGCCTTTGCTTCGGCCACATTCTCTGCACAATATGGAGATATTTAAGTCTTACGCCTATATGCGCGCTAAGTTTATAGGGAATTGCGCACAGCATGCACGTGGCGCGAGTACTGTACGTAGGAGATTCGGGAACTATGGCTTTAACGTATGTTGGGTCCCCCTTCTGGATCGAGCAGAAGAATTACGATGTGAGAAACTTCGCATTACCGCTTCTGCGTGCTTTGGAAAAAGATCCTGAGATTAAGGTAACCTATATGCCGACGTGGGAAGCTTACGCCCGCTTCCCCAAGAGCCTAGAGGAGCTGAAAGAGTACGATGTGGTCGTGCTTAGCGATGTGGAGTACGAGGCTCTCATCTACTACCCCGAGTTCTACACCCCCA
>JAJHRM010000092.1 GCA_020832965.1 Thermofilum sp.
GGGGCGCGGAGCTCAGGTACCACCTCCTGGCCAGGGAGCTGGCGGAGCTCGGCCACAAGGTCTCCTACATCACCTACGCCTACAGCGGCTGCGCAGACCCCTCCGTAGACCTGGTCCCCGTGGGAGCGCCGCCCAAGCACTACGACGAGAAGGGGAGGCGCAGAGTCCTACCCGTCGCCGTCTTCGGGCTCAAAGCTGCCAGAGCGGTCGAGAAGCTACACTGCGACGTCGTGGACGTGAGCGTACCCTACACGCCGGCCCTCCTCCTGCCGAAAGGCTCCTTCGTGCTCACCCTCCACGAGTTCTGGGGCCCCATGTGGAGGACCTACTACCCAGCCCCCCTAGGCGCCCTCGCCGAGAAAGGGGAGAAGCTGCTCGTGAGAAGGCCCAGGGCCATAATCACCCCCTCGGAGTTCGTAGCCAGAAAGGTCAGAGAGCACACCAGCGCCCCAGTCTATCCAGTGCCCCTGGGCCTACCCCTCGAGAGGTACGCGAAGTACGCGGGCAACACTAGGCGAGACATCGACGCAGTAGCCATAGGCAGGTTCGTCCCCATCAAAGGCTGGGACAGGCTCGTCCAGCTCCTAAAGCTCGTGGACAAGCCCCTCAGAGTCGCCATCGTGGGCGACGGGCCCCTCTACCATCACCTCGCGCAGCAGCTCAGAGGCACGCACCACAAGGTCGAGATACTGCGCGGGGCCAGCGAGGACGAGAAGCTCTCCACCCTCTCGCGCGCCAAGTACTACCTCAACCTCTCCCAGTTCGAGGGCTTCAGCATAGCAACCCTGGAAGCCCTAGCCTGCGGAGCCCACCCCGTGGTTCTCGACACAGGCTACAACGCAGCCGTCGAACTGATAGAGAATGCAGGATGCGGAACAATAGTCAAAACACTCGACGAGGCGGCAGAAATCATAGCGCGCGACCCGCCACCATGCACACCCGACCTCACAAACTACACTCTGGAGGCTCTAGTCAGCAGGTATATTGAAGTGGTAGAAAAAGTAATGAAAGCATCATTATGAAAATCCTCCATGTAATACCATCTTTCCCACCAGCTTATGCATTTGGTGGTGGTCCTAGGATAGCATTCTTACAGGCTAAAGAGTTAGTAAAAAGAGGTCATGAAGTCACTGTCTATACTACAGATGCTAAAGATCATTATTCAAGAATTTTCAATAAACGTGTAAAATGGGTTGAAAAAGATGTTGAAGGTATAAGAGTAGTATATTTTGGGAATTTATCAATGTTCACAGTAAGAAAATTCTCATTATTTATAACCCCAATGCTTAAAACTTTTGCAAAATGTCAAATAAAAGAATTTGATATTATTCATTTGCATGGTATTAGATCCTATCAAAATATTATAATTGTTCAGTTAGCTCGCAAATATGGTATCCCTTACGTCATTCAGGCTCATGGTACTATTCCCGCAATTGGCGCTTGGAAAACAATTAAAAAACTACATGATATTACATTTGGCTACAAAATTCTGAATAATGCTTCTCGTGTGATAGCTCTCACATCTGAAGAAGCTAGAGAGTACGAGGGCAGAGGTGTTCCCCCGGATAAGATTGCTATAATACCTAACGGGATTGATCTCTCAAATTATGCTATACTTCCTCCTAAAGGCACTTTCAAAGAAAAAATAGGTATACCTAAAGATAAGAAAATTATTTTATACGTAGGAGGGATACATTGGGTGAAAGGAATAGACATATTAATCAAAGCATATTCTTATCTTAAAAATAAATTAGGATATAGGGAGGCAGTGCTCGTTTTAGTTGGTCCCGATCATGGTTACTTGAATAAAGCTAAAGCATTGGCGCGAAGCAACGGTGTCTCAGACTCGATAATTTTCACAGGGCCTATGTACGGAAAAGATAAACTCTCAGCGTATGTAGATGCCGATGTCTTCGTCTTACCTTCACGGCACGAAGGGTTCCCAATGGTTCTCCTAGAAGCTTGGGCCTGCGGCAAACCTGTCATAGCTTCACGCACTGGAGGCCTTAGAGAGCTAATTTCAGATGGTGAGACCGGAATACTCTTCGAGCCTAAAAACCACAAAGAGCTTGCAGAGAAGATCCTCTATCTTCTAAATGATCCTGCCAAAGCGGAAGAAATTGGCAGGAAAGCAAAGCTACTTGTTGAGAGAAAATACTCTATAAGCAAAATTGTTGAACAGATTGAAAGAGTTTACCATGATATAATTTCTTCAAAGGATCATGGCTAGACAAGTACTTTACGGACTTTTGGTAAATTATACTAAAAATTTAGGGGATGACATACAATCATTGGCAGCCGCACAATTCCTTCCAAGAATAGACCTCTTCATAGATAGAGATAATCCTAGACTACCCCGAAGCATACGGAGAGAGCTGGAAGGCAATGCTCATGTTAAGGTGATTATGAATGGATGGTATACGCTCAACCCTCTTTCATGGATGCCCGACCCCTTACTCAAACCATTAATAATATCTTTTCATGTACATCCACCAATTGCGAATATATTTCTTGGAAGGCATAATGTTTCCGAATACCTTAAATACTTCGAGCCAGTAGGTGCAAGGGATATTCACACAAAAAAGCTATTGATTAAGCATAATATAAAATCCTACTTCTCTGGATGCTTATCTATCACACTAGATTATAAATATAACTTCAATGGAAAATATAAATACATACTAGTGTCAGATTTAGATAAAAACATTGTTTATCTTGTTGAAAGTATTTCACCCGGAATCGAAGTAATAAGTATTTCACCGAATTTATTTATTAATATAGGTGAATCAATATTACCAAAAAGTACAAAGAGAAAGATTAAGAGAATTTTAGGTGAAACCCTATACTCGTTAGCAGATAACACTATGTTTAATTTTTTCGATGCACATAAAGCACGGGTAATTAATCCCATAAACAGACTCAGACTGGCTGAAAAATATATTACACTTATTGCGCAAAGCAAACTAGTTATTACAAGTAGACTGCATACAGCATTACCAGCTCTCTCCTTTGGAATACCAGTAATTTTTATAAATGATGATTTAAATGATCCAAGATTTGCAGGTTATATGCAGTTCTTCTATGCATTCACTCCAGAGGAATTTGTACGAGAAGTTAAGAAAAATCCTAGTCTTCTATTAATTGAGCAAATTCCTGCTGAAGAATTGCTGAATAAATTAAAAGAAAAGTTAAAAAATATGGTTAAAAGTTTTATATGAATATTCTAATAGTCAATCCATTAAGTGAAGTATCGGAGGTTTTATCTCTTATAGCTTCGGAACTCTATGCGATTAGAAGAAGCAACTCTAAACTAGAATTTTATGAGGCAAAGAAAGGAAAACAACTATTATCATTTAAACTACCTAGTAATAATGTTCTCAGATTCATAATTACACAAATTACATATGCTTATATATTTTTAAAAGTTGCCAAAAAGATTCATGTACTCATAGTGAATCAGGAGACCTTAGAGCCCTGCTTAACGAGCCTTCTCGCGAAGCTTGCTGGGAAAAAGGTGATCGAAAGACTTGGAGGGTCACGCAGCTATCTTGCCTACTTCACTCTCCTCAGTCCAAACCCTTTCCTGCTAAAGATATCTGCTATTTTATCACTAGCAAGCCTAAAGTTTTCATTAGCAATAAGCGATGCTATAGTTTTAAATTGTAGAGCTTTGCTAAAAGATAACTTGTACCAGATGTACAAGGATAAAATATATGTAATCCCAAATGCACCACCAAGAAATTTCTATAACGTATTCAAAGTTACCAAGGAATATCATAGGAGGGATTTTATTGTCGGATATGTCGCAGCTTTCACCTTAGCAAAAGGTGTAGCATCGCTTGTACATGCAGCAAAAATAGTGGCGAGGAAAAATCCTAATGTGAAATTCATTTTCCTAGGGGATTGGCAACGATCACATCCGCCCTTCCTTGGACCTCTCCTCAGAAAAACCATTGAAGGCGAGGCAAACATTGTCTTCTTAGGGTCTATCCCTCACTACAAAGTTGCCAGGTACATGAACGAGATGAGGTTGCTTGTCCTGCCCAGTTACACGGAGGGAACCCCCAAAGTAGTACTAGAAGCAATGGCCTGCGGAACCCCCGTCCTAGCCACACCGGTGGGGTGCATCCCGGAGATACTAGCAAACGGGGAACATGGTTATATTATTTCAGGGAGAAGCTCTGAAATCCTGGCTGAAGAAATTTTAAAAGCCCTATTTAATCCTAGGAATGAGTCGTTATCAAAGAAGATAAGAAAATATGTCATGAACATCTACAATTTTGAACAAAGTCTAAAATTATGGATTGAATTATTAAAGAAGTTAGAGAATAATGCACGAATGGATAGAGCTAGATAAAGGTATATTCATTATAAGCATTGACACAGAGTTCGCATGGGGTTTCATTGATATGCTAAATACTAATTTAGCTAGAAAATACCTTAATATAATTAAAAAGAGAAGCAGGACGAATATACTAAAAATTCTAAAAATATCAGAAGAATTAAACATACCGATAACTTTTGGCTTTGTGGGAAGGCTTTTGCTGGACGATGATCAATCACGCAACAGTGTATGGTATGCGAGAGATGTTTTTCAGCAAGTATTAAGTTCCCGAGTAGAGCACGAAATAGCATGCCACTCGTTCTCGCACATTGATTTCAGCAGGTGTTCTCGCGAGGAAGCTCAACAGGACATCCGAATGTGTAAAAGGGTTATGAAGAATTTTGGAGTAGATCCAGTAAGCTTTTTGTATCCACGAAATAGAATAGGCTACCTTGATATTTTGGAAAAAGAAGGATTTAAAACTTTTAGATATAAAATCAGATATAAATATACTAGAATTTCTCTCTTAAACTTGTTCAAACAACAGTATAGCTTACCCTTAAAAATAGGAAAACTATTAGCAGTTCCTGCCAATTATCTTTTTCAATCCTCCTCTTATATGATCTCTACTGCTATTTGGTTTACTACATTAAAAGCTTTGAAAGAAATCGCTGTTAAACGTAGAGTTTTTCATATAATGTTACATGATTATATTGAGTCTGATATAATTATCTTATATTTAAAATATTTATTAACATATGCAAAAAAATTAGAAAATCAAGGTCTAATAGAGATAAGAACTTTGAAAGATATTTATGATCAGTATTATTAATAAAACATTAGTAAAACAAAAATTAAAAGTGCAAGGTGAAACACCAAAAATTCTAATTATATCAACCTTTCTGAATCCTTTTCCAGGTGAGGCTTAGAGGAGAATAAGCTATTTTTCAAAATATCTATTGGCAAAAGGATGCAAAGACATTATTTTAGATTCTATGTCACTTAAGCGCGCTACATTTATAAAATTCAACAGGAAGAATACAAAATTGTTAAAAGATTTAGTAAATTTAAGGCATAGAATTGTTATAGCCTCTACATTTCACCTGCCAATGCCGGGAGCTGCGTGGAGAAGGCTAGGTTACTTCGCGGAGTACTTTTCCTTAAGAGGTTGGAACGTATTCGTTATTGGAGCGCTCTCACCTACCAGAGAGCTACTGAGATTTCCCATGAAGCTAGCCACTGTAAAATGCCCTGAAAAATACGCGCTGTTCAATCTCCAGCTTCGACTGCATCTGTTAAGCTTGTCGTCTCTCATCATAAACATTCTAGGCTCTCTACCGGTACTAATCGTGGCTTTAGTTCTTCGGCCTAGTGTGCTATTAGTGTCCATACCAGGGTACGATGTTCTGCCGATGGCTTATATTGCTGCGAAGCTCTCTGGCTCGAAGCTGGTTATTGATGTGCGCGACCCCCCAGAGGAGTTGTTGCATATATCCAAAGGCTTCTCACGAAGGCTCTACTCGCTTCTCGTAACACTAGACTACGTGCTCATGCGGAGAGCAGACCTCGTCGTAACGGTAACACCAGGCCTAGCCGAGCTACTCGCAAGGCATGGGGTGCGTGCACATTTGGTGATGAACGGCGCCGACACGCAGGTTTTTCGACCTCGATCCCAGCATGAAGCTAGAAAGCCTCATTTGAGCGAGGATAAAGTTACGCTAGTTTTCAATGGATACCTAGGAAACTACTACGATGCTATTCCTCTTCTCCAAGCGATTTCTAGGCTGCCGGATGAGTTAAAAAGCAAGGTGGTGCTGCTGCTTGTTGGAGGCTTCACTGATGCATCTTATGCAAGGAAGTTTGTGCGAGTAGCGAAGGAGCTGCGTTTATCCGGCAACATAAAGGTTCTGCAGCCGATACAAGATGCGCGCATGCTGGCAGAGATCCTTTCGGCTGCGGACGTGGGGGTCATCACGCGCGTGAGCTCGGAGCTGTACGACCCGGCAATACCAGCGAAGTTCTACGAGTACGTGGCCTGTGGGCTCCCTGTTATAGCGCTGGTTAGGCGCGGCTCGGAGCTCTGGAGGCTGATCGAGGAGTGGGGGGTGGGCTTCGCGTGCGAGCCGCACGACCTTGATTGCATTACGAGAGCTTTAGAAAAACTCTTCAATGAAAGTAGTATAGAAAGCATCAGGGCTAACGTCCTTCGCGTAAGACCCCTTATCGATAGACGCTGGGCAGCTGAGAAGCTATACAGTTTGCTCCGCGAACTGCTAGAGCCCAGGCAAGGCGCTTAACCCTTAGCCAAGAAGGAAGAGGCAGGCTCCGTAATGCGCTTTTCTATAAGAAGCACGATCCTGCCAGCATTGCTAGCGGTTTTACTTACGTCTTTGCTATCCTTCGCTGTTGCCACCTATATTTACTACCCATGGCCTGAAAAACTGGTGATACATTCCTCGCTGGTCGCGCTTTCCTTTTTCATCGCTGTCCAGAGGCCTGGGAAGCAGTTCCGCATATCGCTTCGATTGCCACGGGAAACTGCGACATTTGCGCTCGTAGCAGGCTTCGTTGTGATGATTGTTGCGAGCATCGCTTTAGCTCACTGGCTGGCGCTGCCCCTCGCGCTGGTGTACGCTGCCCTGGTAGTCGGAGTTTCGTTGGCAGAGGCATTAAAGCTCAGAGGGATTTTTGACGATGCAGTAGGCTTCGCGCTATTTTCCTTCATCATCGGTTCAACATACTTCGGAGTTATAGCGTTGGGTGCTTCCCTTCTCTTAGGCTTTCCGGCAAACCGCTACACTGCGTTGGTGCTTGCAGCTTTGCATACATTCCATGTTGTTAGTATCTACTCGAAAAAATCTAAAAGCAAATCAATTGAAATTGAAATAAAAGGTGATAGTCTTTTGTTCATAAGCTCTTGGTTAACGCTCATCTATAATTTCTACCTGATATACTATCCAAACGAAATATATCTCCCGGGTGTGGATATGCTGCGGCACTACATGTGGTCGGTAAATCTCGTAAGAAACCCCTGGAAATTCCTAAGCCTCGGCCCTGATAATTACCTGGTTTTTCACGCGTTCGAAGGGGGGCTCATGCTTTTGGCAAACTGCTACGATGCCCCGCTACTCAACAGCGTTCTCCTGCCCGTAGCTCTCTTGAGCACGCTGGCGCTAGCCCAGCTTACCGCCAACGTCGCCGGGAACCCCGCAACCAGAAACATTGCGCTGATACTCCCGTTCGTCTTCTCGGGTTTGGGCTGGCTCTACCTCCTCCTCAGCAGGCCGACGAGCCCTGCGGCGTACTTCACAGCTCTGGTCAGCGGTAGCGAAAAAGTGTATAGAAACTTAGTGTACATACCGTTTCCGCTTATGTGGCCCGCACCACAGCCCTTCTCGGTCGCTGCATTTCTTCTATTCCTGTCCCTCCTTCTTAAGATGGTTAAGCTGCAGGGCAAGCTC
The DNA here is from genome assembly GCA_020832965.1 of Thermofilum sp. The sequence goes on from JAJHRM010000092.1 coordinate 7,786, forward strand.
CCTGGAGCTGCTGTTGCAGCCGGCTTGCTGATGTTCTCGATGCTGTCCACGCACCCCCCGCAGGGTGTCATGGCAGCGGCGCTCCTCGCGCTGTTGGCGCTCCTCTGGGGTAAAAGCCTTTCCAACGCCCTGAAGCCCATCTCTCTGGGAACGACCTTAGGCACGCTCGCGGGAGGAGCTCTCAATATGTTCTCTGTTCTCCTTGCCTTTCAGGCTACGCCCCGCTTAGAGAGTCTTCTGTTGCTGCGCGTTGCGGCTTTCTTCGCGCCAGCCTTGGCAGCGGTAGCCGCGCTTGTCCTCAGCTCTTTCGGTGTAGGGTTAGAGCCCTTGTTCGCGAGGTTGACCAAGCGCTTGCACGTGCGAGCTCCTGTAGCGTCGGCGTTAGGCACCTTCCTGCTTATCCTAGGTGTTTCCGTCGCCTTAGACCCCTCCAACACTTTCGCTACAAGCAGAGCGGATCCTGGATGGGTTGTAGGTCTGGTGCCCTGGTTCATGTACGCGGTCTTATTGGGCGCAGCTTTGCCGCTAGGGTTACGCGGTTACGAGCTGCTAGCTCGCGAAGGGTCGAAAATCTCGGTCGCTATACTGGCTTTGCTTCTGGCTCTTGCCGTCGCCGTGGGCAGAACCCTAAGTCTTCTCAACGCCTCTGGGGTCAACACGGGCTACTGGGGTGAAAAGAGGTTCATCCTCTTCGTGTACATCGCGTTAGCGCCGCCCGCCGCCTACGCGTTAGAGCGGTTCGCCCGCGGCAAGCCCCTAAAAGCTGCCGCGCTCAGCCTCCTGCTGACCCTCCTGGCCGTCAACGCGGCGGTATGCGCATCGTATCTGGGTATCTCAAGCGAGCGCGGGAGGATAAGCGATACCGAGAAGGCGGCCTTCGATAAGCTGGGCGAGCTGCTATGGGCCAACCCGAACCGGTGGGTTTTATCGCCCACGCTCCGGAGCAGGGACGCTTCTGCCTTCGCGGCGCCGATCTACTACGTCTTCGCGGATCCCTCTCACGTCTGGCGGTGGCAGGTTCCCGAGCTCTCGCTCGCGGTATTCAGGGCTAGGAACCTCGACCCGCCCTACCTCTACATCAACTGGGCGACGGACTCGCAGCCCGCCCGCTCCGGCTGGATCGGCAGGGCCCTCCTGCCACGCCTGCCCAAGCTGTTCAGCGTGGGCTCGATCGACGTGTATGACGTGCCGCCGCTGGCGCCGCCGGTCCCCAACGGCAGCGTGGCGCTCGCGATCCCGCCTGTCTGGGACGAGTCGGTCGACGAGGCTTACCTCCTCCTCTCGTTGGCGGGAGTGAACTTCACGAGTGTGCTCGAGATCGACCCAGCCCTTTACAACCACAGGGTCATCGTGGTGCCGTACGACCCGCTGGAAGAAACTAGAACTGTTACCGTCGATTTGCTGAGGGCTCCGATCGCGCTCGCCAGCGGCGCTGTGAGGATCGACGCAGATTCGATCGAGCTCGGCGGTCGCCCGGAGAGGCTCGGCAACATCGTTGTGTGGAGGAAACCCTTCTACCTGCTCCCCGAGGCGCTCAATGTTTCCATGAGATTCGAAGTCAGGGAATACAATCCGAAGGTGCTGAACTACTTCTTCTTCGTATACAACTTCTTAGATACGGGGAACTATAGGTATGTGGGAGTGATGTTTACCGAACGAAATCAAGTACACGTACTTAACTGCT
>JAJHRM010000093.1 GCA_020832965.1 Thermofilum sp.
AGTTTTTCGTTTCTATAAAGAAGAGCTTTGCCTACGAGCGTTTAACCTCTTGCGCGCGCATGGTAGCTGGACCTTAATGTTTCGTTAGCGCGCGGGGCGGGTTTTCCGCGAGCTCGAGTAGCCTGCGGAGCATTGGTGTTTTCGGCTGCATGTTACGTTTTTGCGCCAGCTCTCCGAGTGCTCTGCGCCACTCTGGGCAGAGCTCTGCCATTTTCAGCACGTAGCGCCCGCTGAGTCGCAGGACGTAGTAGCGTTCGTCGGTGCTTATTCGCGCTTTTACGCCCGCGGTTGCTAGGGCTTTTACAGCTCTGACGCCTCCTCCGGATCCTTGAGTAGGGTCTGTGCCCCAGGGTTCGTCTGCCCTTTGCGGTAGTCCAGCCAGAAGGTGTGGCCCAGGAACGTGGCGTAGACTGGGTGCCGCTTTGGCTAGAAGTTCTTCAGTATAATCCACTTATCGCTGTCGACCAGGTCCAGCAATGCACCATAGCTAGCATCGTACGCGGCCCTGAGCATTTCCTGTACTAGTTCCTTTGGTGCACATTTAACGCTGCTTCCGACCGCAAATACAAGGCTGTGTTCGTGCCTCCCGCCGTCCCGAGGTACCACGCCAGCATGCCAAGCGGGTGCTGCTCCGCTACCTGCTTTGCGAGCCTCATGTCCTCTTTCCCAGACCACTGCTGTCTCCAGCTCTTCGCGAAATTAGCCACTCGATGCTGGGTTTCCCCTTATTAATCTCCAAGCCGCCCAGGTAGATGTATAGTGAGCCGTACCGCGTAGCCGCCCAGGCCAATACTTGCCAGGGCTTAGTCGTGTCCATTCTTGGCTTGCCATCCTTGTCTCCTTCGTCGCTAGCCCTCCAACCCGCCTGCAGATAATGGAGGGCCTCGCCGTCCAGGTTTAGTACGTCTGGGAAGTTCGCCTCGCAGAGATCCCGTGTATTGGCAGATGGAATATCCATCCCTTTCTTCTTCGACATACACTGACGTGCCACTCCTCGCCTTCCGGCACGATGTGCGGCGTCTTTCTCCCGCTACGCTTGACTCTGACCCGGTCTCTCTCTAGGGCTGCCGGCAGTCTCCGCAGCTTCGACTCGGACTGCGGGTACGCCCTGTAGAGACAGTCTACGAGTTTCTCTGCGAAGTCAAGCAACATCAATGCCTTCGCGGATGGCAGGTCCAGCTCCCGTATGAGGAGCTCGGCCTTCTCGCGGAAGTAACTCTTTTGCTCGCTGAACAGCTCGCCCAGCAAGTTGTAGGCTCTCTCCGCTCGCCACCTCAGCTCAGCAAGCATCGCCCGCCAGCCCGCCCCCAAGACCCGAGGCTCGCTCACTTCTCCCATGCCTCTCACCCCGGATCCCCCAACGTTCACCTCGATGGCTCCAGGGGGCGCCCCTCAAGGGGTGCGCTATCGAGGAAGACAACAGTGTATATGCCGTAAGTGATAAAGTTCGCGCGCTCAGGACTCTCTCCAGCTTCCCCTAATACAAAGATAGGTTATATCAGTTTTCTCCGAGATTTAAGTAAGAAAAGAACATTCACCCCTTTGCTCATAGCTTTGTTTCTCAAGACTTTATCGGCTGTCAACAAAGTATAGTGCCCTGCTAGTGCTACTTCTATAAGAAGGTCATCTGTAGGCTTACTTACTGAATAATGTTTTAGTGCAAACAGGGTTGGATGGGCTAGGATTTTTTCCCTTAACAGTTCAAGTGCAAGTTTCGCTTTACGTGCTCTTGCTCCTTTACCAGCTACAGCTTGATATCTCAGCTCGTTAAGCACATGCGTAGTTATAATTACTAGACATATCTCGTCCTGGAGAAATAGTTCTAAGAAATCTATCTTGTGTTCTGCAAAATATAGGATTATGCTTGTATCTATTATAGCCTTCTTGCATGGGGGTTTCACAAATTTAGCTCACCCATGTATATAAAAAGGCGACTCAACGGTTTGCGCACACGCTTCCTCACCCCCGCCTCGTTGTGGCAGTCTCACTGCGCCCGTTCCCCCATTTACAGCCTCGCTGCCGCGCGCATTCCGATTTTTCCGCATTTGCTGCCTATAGTTTAGGAATACTTAGCGCGCGAGAGTGACCAGAAGTTTTCCCGAACATGCGTTTTGCCGCTAGTCATTGTACAATGGGCTTGTGCGAAAACTAAATGCTAAATGTGCATGGCTCATTTCCGAGGAAGAATGTTGTGAATTAGGGGCAACACGCAACTTGGCAGCTAAAGCTTCACTTGCTATCGTGAATGGCTAAAGGGATTAGCGCGTTATGGTTATCCGCGTTAAAAGAAAGTTAGTTGCAGGAGAAGAGAAAAATAATTATTAATCATACCAGGACTTTGTCTAATCGAGTATTTACAAATATAACTACCTCTTCTTCAACAATATTTATAAAAATTAATTTATGTAGCCTTTCTATTCTTTTCTGAAGCCTTATGACTTTAGCTGCTCGGGAGAGAGTAATTATAATGGGTGCGGCTGGTCGCGATTTCCACAACTTTAATGTGCTCTTTCGTGAAGATCCAAGGTACGAGGTGGTCGCCTTCACTGCTGCTCAGATTCCTTTTATGGATAAACGTACATATCCACCCGAGTTGGCAGGCTCCCTTTATCCCAACGGGATACCTATATTTTCTGAGTCGTTACTTGAAGAATTAATTAGAAAGTTTGGGGTAAGAAAGGTATTACTATCGTACAGCGACTTAACAGCTGAAGAAGTTATAGACAAAGCTGGTAAGGTCATAGCAGCTGGCGCTGAATTCTTGTTACCTAGTGTTCATGAAACCATGATTAAAGCTCAGAGACCCGTAATAGCGGTTACTGCGTCACGGACGGGCGCGGGCAAAAGCACTGTCAGCAGGAGAATTGCTGGCATTCTTAAGAGCCTAGGGGTAAAGTTTGTCGTGATTAGACACCCAATGCCCTATGGAGACTTGAAAAAAGCCGTTGTTCAGAGGTTTGCTTCGCTGGAAGACCTGGATAAGTATAACTGCACGATTGAGGAAAGGGAAGAATATGAACAACACTTGGAGGAGGGGAATGTTGTTTACGCTGGAGTTGACTATGAAGCAATAATTAGGCAAGCCGAGAAAGAATCACAGGTGGTAGTTTGGGACGGCGGCAATAATGATTGGCCTTTCTATGTGCCTGACCTTTACATTACAGTTGTAGATCCAACCAGACCTAGAGATATTACTTCGTCATACCCCGGCTTTGTAAACGTAAAACTTGCCGATGTAATTGTAATCAACAAGGTCAATATTGTTGACTCAAGCAGCGTAGAAATAGTCGAAAGAGCTGTGAGAACCATAAATAGCAGGGCTATTATTGTTAGAGCCAGCTCGGAAATTACTTCAAGCGCACCTCATCTCATCAGCGGCAGAAGAGTCCTTGTAATAGAGGACGGACCTACAGTTACTCATGGAGGATTAAGTACAGCTGCCGGTTACCAAGCTGCAAGGAAGTACGGGGCAGCGGAAATTGTTGACCCAAGACCTTACGCTGTCGGATCAATAAAGGAGGCATACGATAAATATCCTCATATTGGACCTGTGCTGCCAGCGTTAGGGTACAGTGCACAGCAACTTAAAGACCTGGAAGCAACAATTAACAACATTCCAGCCGAGACGATTGTTCTGGGAACCCCGAGCAATTTAACAAGGTACCTTAAGATCAATAAGCCTATAGTAAGGGTAAAGTACGAGTTAAAGGAGGTATCAAAGCCTGATCTAAAAGACATCGTTCTTGAGTTTTTAAAGACCATCCAGGTAATATAAAGCGAGTCGTTCTTTTGAGCGCGCGCTGATCACTTCCTTTCTTGTTGCTTTTGCTTACAACGTTCTTGATGCCCTCAAGACACCTATTTCACCGACACTAGCAGCTTTTACTTATTTTTATTAATTGGACTCGGTTACGTGTTATTTAAGATGGAGGATTCTAGAACTAGCAGTTGAGCGCATTTGTGTGCGCTCAACCGGGCGCCTCTCAAGCGTGCTCGCGCTCTCCAGCAGCCTCCTGCAGTAGTCCTCCCGCATTTATAGCACTTTGCGTATCCAGTGACCTGTCGCAGCGGCTCCCCCTCTCCACTATGAGGATCGCTTCCAGGAAGCCGAGCTCGAACTCCTTCAAACCCCTCCCGCGCGCTAGCGGACTTGTCACTTGCCCACACGCCACACTCTGCACAACGATGTGAAGGGTGGCTTGGGCATCACGCTGCGCAGGCTAGCGGCGCTGGGCATAGGCGAAGCCGCCGAGGCAAATCAGCTCCCTAGCCACACCCAGCACAGTAAAACCCACAACCCTGCGAAAAGGCGGGGCAACAGATGGCGCACGCTGAAAGAAAGTATAATAAATGAGTTTAGATAAATAATGCTTTGGAGGTCAAAGTGAACGCTTCCAGAAGTTCGCTGCTGGTTTTATGTGTTGACCGTGATAACGATGTAGGAGCGGCTCTGAATCTTAAAACCCCAGTTATTGGGGAAAGCGAGCTACTTAGGGTTGCAACTGAGTACATTCTCGTAAGACCTGAGGATTCAGATTCCAATGCGATGTTTGCTGCTCTACAGACCCTGCGGGAGCTGAGAAAGCAGTACGGTGGGGACGTGGAGGTGGCTCTGATAGCGGGTTTGGAATCAGAAGATGTAGAAGCTGATATGAAACTCTTGAGAGAACTCGATGAAATATTGGGTCGGAGAAGATTTGACGGAGTGGTGCTTGTCTCCGATGGTCCCACTGACGAGGCTGTTGCACCCCTTATTCAGTCTAGATTACCAATTTTTTCAATCAGGAGAGTTATCGTCCAACAAGAGAGGGGAGTTGAAGAGACTTTCGTGCTGCTTTTGAATTATGCGAAAAAGGCATTAACGGAGGAAAAGTATAAGCGGTATACGCTAGGCTTGACAGGCATCCTCCTGGTGTTTTATAGCATACTTTCTTCTCTTGCTCCCCAAATCGTTTGGCCGATAATTATTATCTCTCTCGGCGGCTTCATGTTCATTAAAGGCTATAACATTGGCGACTACTTTTTGAAGATATACAGATCTAAACCCGTTACCTTTGCTACTTTCTTATTGGCAGTAACAATATCATTCCTGGCATTCATGCAGGGTGTTTATGCGATACTCAGATCCGCTGCACCGGACCTCTTCTGCGCATTGGGAAACTTCCTTCTAGCCCCTGTGGGGGCGCAGCTCATTGTAGTTGATCTTTTCATACTTGCGCTTTTGCTGCCTCTTTTTGGAGGGCTGATAGACAATGCAATCATTGGAAAGCCGAATAGATACAGCGACGTCTTAATAGTGGGAACAATTCTTTTGTCCAGGCAACTTGTTTTCGAAGTAAGCCGATTTTTAAGTAGAAGCGGAGATATACGCAATGTACTTACTTGGGCTTTTGTCGTGCTAGGCAGCGTCATAGTGTCAATAATGGTCCTTACACTTGAAAGAAGAGAGCATGAATGAAGTATGCTAAAGCATCCCCCCAAGAAAGACATCTACGCAATATACATTAGATTCTGTCTTTCCGAGTGCAACCTGCAGGAAATCCTACGCAAGTTAGAGGGTATTGTTTGGCTCGATGAGCTTCAAGTGCACTTCAAGCGTCTCCTCGTTTTCTCAACATGCAAATTCGACCTCCTCCTTGAGAGACTCTACACTACTTCCTGCACAGAGGACCTTTACCTAGTTATTGATGAGCTGGATTTAGAGCATTTTTTAACAAGTGAAGACATGCAACACAGGGTTTCCAGCATTATTGCCAGCCTGCTTCTAGGCAGATCATCATTTAACATTGATTTCCTAGATTTGGGCCGAAAATTAACTCCCGAAACAAAAAGAGAGCTTCGCGAAGAGTTGATTAAAAAAGTCAAACAGTTGCTGGGGAGTCGAGAGTTGCGTGTTTCTAGAAGTAGCCCGAGCATTGATTTCAAGTTAATTTTGCTTGAGCCGGGTAAAGTACTTCTATCAGTTGTACTGAAGAAATTTAGAAAGGATAGATTTCAGTATCGGTGGACAGAGAAAAGACCCTACTCCCAACCAAGCTCTCTCACACCATACCATGCACTCGTACTCTTTAACGTGTCCTTCGATTCTTCACCGGACATTTCTTCATCACTTGAGTATAGCAAGGTTCTCTTGGATCCTTTTCTAGGTACGGGTAGCATTCTCATCGAGGCAGCCCTGCAGGGGGTCTACGGCGTAGGAATTGATTTGAGCTACAGGCAAATAAGAGGGGCTAAAAGAAACTTAAATCAACTTGACCTGCTTCCACTGGTCGACCTAGTTATTTCTGACTCTACGCATCTACCATTGAGAAAGGATTCGCTTGCTGCCGTAGCTTTTGATCCCCCCTACGGCAGGCTCGCCTCAACTTATAAAAGGACGCCTTCACTTCTCTTAAGAACTTCACTTGAGTCAGTGAAGATCACTTTAAAAAAACCTGGCAAGGCTGTATTCCTGGCAGTCGATGGGAACAAGCCGCGAAACAGTGCAGCTTCCAAAATTTGCGACATCTTAGAACATGGTTCTCTGATAAGACACTTGTATGTGATGGAAAATGCCTGAGTTTTCATCAATAAGACTGATTTTTTGGGGGACTGGAGGATCTATAGCTCAGGGCTCCCTTGAACAACCTTGCATTGCCTTACAACTTGATGAGAAAATCCTCTTGCTCGACGTCGGTGAGCATTGCCAAAAAATCTTTGAAGTCTTCAGGCTTGGCAGCAACTCTCCTCTTTACATTTTCATCTCTCATCTTCACAGCGATCATTACAATGGTCTCAGGCCTCTTCTCGAATCTCTTTCCTTGCTCGGGAGACACAATCCTGTCCACATTCTCGGACCATCAGGTTTGAGACACGTTTTAGCGCACGGCTTTGAGAAGCTCGATTTTCCAGTATACATTACAGAGCTCCTTTCCGGAGAAGGTGTAATAGGTCTTTTGAACAACGCATTATCCGTAACGTACGTTTCCGCCCCTCATTCACTTCATGCACTCTCGTATGTGTTTATGACAAAGGAAAAAATAAAGCTCGACGAGGACAAGTTGAATGAAGCTAGAGTCCCTAAGAAGCTTCGAAGAAAGCTACTGTCAGAGAAAAAGGTCATTTCGGGAGACGTCGAGTATAATTTAAAGGACTTTGTTAAGCAGGTGATACCTGGGGTGAAGATTTCTTACAGCGGTGACACTTTACCAAGCCATAGATTCGCAGCTAAAGCTCTAAACTCGGACGTTCTTATACATGAAGCAACGCTCTTGAGGGACGATTGGTATGAAAAACCTTACATTGCACATTCCAGTGTGGAGGATGCATTGTTTATTGCGAAAAAAGCTAAGGTAAAATTGCTGGTGCTTTTCCACTTTAGCGCCCGCTATAGGGACTTAAGTAAACTAGCAAGCAGAGGGAGAGCCTCTTTCCCACGGGTAATTTTTGCTGAAAGAGGTCTCACTGTAAGCATTTTCTTTAGTTACCCAAGAGTATTCAAGATTGACTGGCATGCTTGCTAGCGAGGTAAACTTCCTGGCGTGCACCACACTCTGCACAACGATGTGAAGGGTGGCTTGGGCATCACGCTGCGCAGGCTAGCGGCGCTGGGCATAGGCGAAGCCGCCGAGGCAAATCAGCTCCCTAGCCACACCCAGCACAGTAAAACCCACAACCCTGCGAAAAGGCGGGGCAACAGATGGCGCACGCTGCTCCGAGATTAACAGTTAAGCTCTGCTATTTCGTCGACAGGCTTTCCGCTAACTGTTCTGGGAGATAGCCAATTCATGAAGACCTCTGGATTGCAAGTTTGCAAATCTATCGCTACGGTTATCGGGCCCATTGGACTCTCACCTGTTTCATAGCTACAAAAACTTATTTTTCCCATAAATGCTGCTTGCTTATTTAATAGGAAAGTCGTGTGAGCTGATTCTAATCCGCGTTCAATGCAGGATCTGGCTGCATCGAGAATGCGTTGCTGTCTAAGTAAATGTCGGAATTTTAAAAGTGGCCTGGTGGAGTGGGCTATACATTCGACGTACTCTTTCTCGTGCTCTGCAACCACCCTGCACTCTTGCTTCTCAAAGTCAAAAATATTCAGTATAGATTCGAGAACCTTCTCGAAGGACTCCGTAGCGTTTAGAACCGCTCTAACTAGGATTTTCATAGCTACCAGTCACTTGCAATCTTAGCTAGTAACTTCTTTAAGGTTATTCTGCATTCGTCCATGAAAGTTTCTATTGTTTTCCCATCGTTTATTAGAACTATGTCTGCTAAAGCTATGACGGAGCCTAAGCCTAGGTTTAACTCTCTTTGATCCCTAGTGAAAAATTCCTCCCAGGTTGACGGGTCATCGTTGCGCTTTCGCTCCCTTAGTCTCATAAATCTTGTTGGCGGAGATGCATGTATAGCTATGAGATAAGCATTTTTTGCCCTCTCTTTGAAGAAAAACAACTCCTCCAAGTTTCTCAGCCCCTCAACTATAATCACGTCCCCCCTCATCTGCTGTAATTTTTCAAAGGTTCTTTCCGCAATCACCGACTGACCATGCTTTCTTCGCAACTCTACTGAAAGCTTTCCTAGATTTTCATCCGTAGCTTCTACACCCTGCTTTAAAGCATGTTCCCTGAGAATATCGCCCATTCTTATAACAGGAATATTCATCGATTCGGCGACCTTTGAAAAAACAGTTTTTCCGCTTCCCGGGAGTCCAGTAACCATTATGATTGCTTGCACACTGGTGGCGGGCATGCATCACTCAACGATGATTGCCAAGGAAAGAAATAAATAATTTAGTTGGCTAGGCAAGGAGGAGAATTTTTAGTCAAACTCGGTGGATTTTTCTTCCTCCTCCTTCTTCTCCTTTTCCTTTTCTCCTTTCTTCTCCTCGAGCTTTGAGGCAGCAATTATGTCGTCAATCCTCAGAATCATTGATGCCGCCTCTGTGGCAACCTTCAATGCATGGTCCTTCACAACCAGTGGTTCAAAAACACCAAGGGAGACCATGTCAGCAACTCCTCCATTTATAACGTCGACCCCGTAACCCCATTTAAGTGGGTCCTCGTGAGCCGCTCTAAGGTCAGCCATAGTATCAATGGGGTCAAGCCCCGCATTCTCGGCAAGTATTCTGGGGATACTTTCAGTAGCATTCGCGAATGCTTCTATTGCTAATTGCTCTTTACCCCCTACTTCATGTGCAAATTTCCTTAGCTCCTTCGCTAGCTCTGCCTCTATTGCCCCACCGCCGGGCAATATGTACGGGTGTTTCAGGACGTCCGCCACAGCGTTTAGTGCATCCTTAATGGATCTCTCTGCCTCATCGACGGCTCGTTCAAATCCGCCTCTCACTAGTATTGTTACGCTCTTGGGGTTTGGGCACCCCTCTACGAAGACCATTTTCTCGTCTGCAACCTTCCTCTCCTCCACGAGCTCTGCTGTCCCGAGCGCCTCTGGGGAGATGTCCTCGACCC
>JAJHRM010000008.1 GCA_020832965.1 Thermofilum sp.
GTGTAGCCGTACTTTATTTCGCTTAGGACGCCTGGCGAGAGGACGGTTGTGGGGTAGTATACGATTATGAAGTCTGACTGGTTTATGAGCTGGTAGTCTCTGGCGACGACTTGGTCTTTGATGTCTTCGAGTGCCTCGTATATCTGCTTGATTGGCAGGGTGACGGTTTTGTCGGCTAGGTTTATTTCTACGTGGTTTTTGCCGTTTTTCTCGGCGTCGTAGGCCATGTCGATGAGTAGGGAGTCTTCTATCGATATTGGGTCGAAGAGTGCGACTCCTGCTTCTTTTAGCTTCTTTTTGACCTCGTTTTTTTGTTCCACGAATTCTGGGTCTCCTTTTACGTGTGTGATGGGGTAGCTTAGGTAGGCTTTGGGGGCGGGTTTTCCTCCTGTCTTCTTTGCGCGTTCGACGTCGAAGAGTATTTTTTCTAGTGTTGCTGGGTCTTCGTGTCTGGGGAAGATGTAGTAGGGTTTCCTCTGGTACTCTGCGAGGAGCCTGGTTATGAATGCTTCTTCGTCGCGCCATATGAGTATTTCTTTGAGTGTGAGTTTTCCGCGCCAGGCGTTTGAGGTTGCGAGTGCGGCGTAGATGTAGTGGGCGTTGTCGATTATGTTAATGTAGACGTCTGGGGAGAGCTTGTTTACGTAGTGGAAGTTGAAGGCGTGGAGGAGGTGTTTTTTCCAGCGGAAGCATACGTGTGTGCTGATTGTGGCTACTTCGCCTTTTTCGCGGATTTTTTCGACTTCTTTTAGGATGTCCTCGAATGTTGCGGCGCGTAGGTACTCGAGGGCTAGGGGGTCCATGTCGAGGATTTTTCCGTCTGGGATGTTTACGCCTAGTTCTCGTGATTTCTCGTACATTTTTGTTCCGACGTCGATGATGTGCAGTTCCTTGGCGCTTGATGATAATTGTTGTAGGAGGTCGAATCTGCCGCTTCCACTTATCCCTGTGACGAAGACGACTAGGCTTTGGGGGTTCACACCAGGCTTCATGGGCTTGGAGATAAAAATTTAGCTCTGGGGCTGGCTTTGCAGGGTTTTTGCGATTTTTTCTCCGTCTCCTGTGAGCCTGTAGCCTATGAGGGGTTTCCCGCTCTCGTATATTAGGGTGGGGACGATTAGCCTCTTCCCGCTGAGCTCGCTGATTGCCCTGCTGAATAGGTCTTTGGGTAGGTTTACGAGGTTGAAGAGTGATTCGTGATCGGTCTCGCCTCCGAGTGTGGCGATTGCTTGTAGCACGGAGATTCCCACTTGGGTGATTCCGGCGGTTGGTTGTGGGGGCGGGGTTGCCTGTTGTGGTTGTGGGTTTGGCTCCCGTTTCTCGGGCGCCTTCACGGGCGGGGCTGGCGGCGTGGTGATTGGCTTTGCTAGGGGTGTTTCCCTGGGTGGTTGGGCTGGCCTTGGTGGCCTGGCTACTTCGACTGTTATTGCTGGCCTGATCCTGGCTGGCTGGGGCATTACGCCCATTTCTGAGAGTTCGCTTCTTGCCTGCTCGTAGACCACGTCTGGGGAGATGTAGTACCTGTTGATCGCCACGAACACGTCCCTGGCCTCGATGATGCCCTTCATTTTTAGCCATTCCAGCACTACTCGTCGGCGCTCGATTTCCGAGTAGAGATCCTCCACCTTCTTGCCTGTTTTCTCCGAGATGAAGCGCATGTGGTAGCTTTCAGCGACGATGGCGTGCCTGTCCCTTATTGGGTCCCACCTGACGATTTCCCGGTACTTCTCGTAGTCCTCGACTTCCCAGATGTGTTTTACTCTCCTCGCAAACCTGCCGTCGGGCAGTAGGGTTCTTTCGGTCAGGAGCGCTATGTTGAGTGATGGGATGTATGTGGGGGAGACGTTCATTGGCGGGCTTGTTAACCTCTTGATGGCTCTGTCGAGCGAGTCGGCGTGCATGGTGGACATGCCGCCGTGGCCGGTGGACATTGCCTGGAAGAGTACGAATGCCTCCTCGCCTCGAACCTCTCCAACGATTATGTAGTCGGGTCTGTACCTGAGCGAGATTTTGACCAGGTCGTAGAGGGAGATTTCGCCGACCTTTGATTCGCCTAAGCCGTAGCTTTCCCTGCTGACGAGCTGTACCCAGTTCTCGTGCGGCAGGTTTAGCTCCGGCGTTTCCTCGATTGTGACTATTTTGAAGCCTGGTTTGAAGAAGTTGGTGATCGCGTTGAGGAGTGTTGTTTTTCCAGCAGCGGTGGCTCCTATGACCATGGCGGTCATCCTGTTCTCGATCATCAGCCAGAGGTAGGCTGCGCTCCATGAGTCGAGGTTTCCGGAATTAATTATTTCAACTATCGACATCGGTTTTTCCCGGAATTTCCTGATGGTGAATGTGCTTCCACGTGGGGAGACCTCCTCTCCATAGGTGGCGGCGAGCCTGTGCCTGCCGGGGAGCATTGCGTCTACTATTGGGAAGGCTGCTGAGATGTGCTTCCCAGACATGTGTGCGAGTTTGACTATGAATTCCCTCAAGCGATCTCGGCTTCTGAAAACTATGTTCGTGGGTATGCTTTCGTAGTCGCGGTGCCACACGTGGATAGCCCGGTCAACGCCGTCGCAGCTAATATCCTCTAGTTTGTAATCGCGCATCAGGACCTCTATGGGCCCGTATCCAACGAGGTCTCTCTCGATGTAGTAGATGACTTTCTTCCAGCTCTCCTCGGAAAGCCCCCTGGCTACGCCCCTATATTTTTCGGCAAGCCTCCTTGCCTCAGAGACTATGTGCTCTCTGAGCTCTACGTCGAAGGATGCTGGGGGCTCTAGTTCAACGCTGAGTATGTCGATGAGCTTGCCTAGCGCCTTTTTCTCAGGCCCCGTCAGCTGAACCTCCTCTACGAAGTACGCCCGCTGATTCCCGGCCTCGGGGATTTCAACTATTTTAACTTTTGCAAAGGGCTCGACCACCCAGTACTCGTCGATGACCCTGTACGTTTCCTGCACTGGGAGTAGGACTACCTCCTCTGCTTCCTGGACCTCGGCGATTTTTTCCTTTACCTTCTTCTCCTTTTTGATTTTACTTGTCAATTTCTCCTCCCTAACTGCTCTCTAAATATTTTTAGATTGCTAGTTTTAAATCCCTTTCGTTGGCGCATGTGAAACGCGTACGGGGAGTCGTGTTCACGCGGTCCGTTATCATGCGAGAAAGCCGGATAACGCCTGCACCCTGGGGGGAGTGCTTAAATAGTGGTGCTAGCGTCTTGGTACTGGCTGTGAGGAGCCTTGCGAGGTCTGATGCTGTGAGGAGTCGAACCTCGCTGAGCCTTCAGGCGTGAGCTATGCTCATGACACTTATCCACGTTATCCGTTGAAAGTTTTCAAGTGCTTGTACACGGCCATGTACTTCAGATTGGTAGCCCTTGCTTACTCGAATTTGCGGCCCCTTTTCGGCGAGCACTTGCGCTGTACTGGACGAGGCTGGTTTACCTGCGAGACGGGCGCTACGTGAGCTAGCGGAGGGCGGAGAATATGACGCTTCATAGGTGCATGTGTCTCACGGCTTTATGGCGAGTACCCCGTATTCTTTTATTACCTTTCTAACGTGGAAACCCGCTCGTCTAAGCCTCTCTGCTACCCCTCTTTGAATATGTATGCCTCTGTGTTTTCCTGGGGCCCCAGTGTAGTGGAAGAGTACTCCTCCCCTATCCATAACTCTGAATAGCTCCCTGTAGAAATTCTCGCTGTATAACTCGCCCGCGAACGAGAGTACAGGTGGGTCGTGCAGAACCTTGGTGAATGTTTCTTCTGGGAGCTGTTTGACTAGTTGGGCGGCGTCTCCCAGCAAGATCCTCACGCTGCTTAAATCCTTCGAGTATGGATTATGCTCAGCTATTTTTAGCACATGAATATCCTTTTCTACGGTTACTACCGTAGCTCCCCGATAGAGGGACTGCAGAGCTGTATAGCCGAGGCCCGTGCAGACGTCGAGCACTAGATCGCCCCTCTCTACGCCTAGAAGTTTCACTTTTAGGCGTGCATCGTCCAGCGGGGTGGTTCGAGAAATATTATGCATATGCACGCCGTTTATCTCTAGGGTCGGTGCTATTTTCTCCCCCAAATATTTGAGCTTGTAGTAATTGTTCTCCCGGTACTCTACAACGTATGCTCCCCGCGACCCTACATGTAGAAACCTGTCACTGTCTATGATGCGCCGGAGAGCCTGTCCAGGAACAGTGTAGGATTCTGCTCCGTGGTAGATTACAAGTGAGTCGTTGCTTTTCTCAGCAATAGCGGCTTCAAGCCCCACATTAACTGGTACCTCGCCTTTCCCCCTCAACTCTAAGAGCCTGTGCGCGGAAAATGGGCTAAGCAGTATTCCCGGGACACTTTTAAATGAGTATTCCTGCATCCTCAACGCTCGCTATGATTATACCCCGTGCTGCGTTAAATACATGTGGTGGGCCCGCCGGGATTCGAACCCGGGACCACCGCCGCTCCCAGGTTGTGTGTTTCCTTGTAAGGGCGGCATCCTACTAGCGGAAAGTCAACACAATTCCACCGCTAGACCACGGGCCCTGGAGAGGCTGATGGTTTAGATGCTTTGTAAAAGTTTAAAAAATGTTTTGGTGATAGCCTTGTGTGTCATTTAGGGAGCTCTACGTGCATGGTGTGCATCCAACGCTTTTTGGAGTGAGGGGGGATTTTAACTCGGCAGAATACGTTGTTATCGGTGTGCCTTTCGACTCTACTGCTACGGGTGTCCCTGGACAGAGATATGCTCCGAAGAGTATAAGGGAGGCTTCCATAGAGCTTGAGACGTATCATCCTGGAACAAACATTGATGCCGAGGAGCTGGAAGTATTCGATGCTGGCGATTTACCCCTAGTTACGTGTACAGACGTGCTGGTGAAAACTGCTGGAAAAGTTGTGGAAGAGGTTTTCGAGTCTGGGAAAAAGCTCATAACTATAGGGGGGGACCACTTTGTCTCATACCCCGTTCTCTCCACTCTTGCTAGGAGGATTAGTAACCTGCGTGTGCTGGTATTTGATGCCCATTTGGATCTGCGAGACGAGTACCCCTTCGGCTGTAAATTTAGCCATGCGACTGTTTTCCGCAGGATCCTGGAGGAGGACAGGAACGTTGAGGTGGCATACTTTAAGCCGAGAGGGTGGAGCAGGGAGGAGTACACCTACGCGAAGACCTCTCCCAGGGTTTTCATCATCGAGGAGGAGGCTCAGGTGGACGATTGGTTGGAAAAATCTGAGAGGGTTTACGTAACCATCGACATAGACATTGTTGACCCGTCTTTTGCCCCGGGGACTGGGCTGCCAGAGCCCCTCGGAATCACGCCTGAAGACTTAGGGTGCATCGCTGGAAGAATATTTTCGCTGTACTCAAAGAGGATTGTAGGGTTAGACCTAGTGGAGGTAAACCCGCTCGTTGACGTTAACAACATAACTTCAAGGCTTGCTGCTAAGTTATTGATGCACGTGTTAGTGAATATGGCCCGCAAATCAGGGCCGTAAAGTTTTTAGCTCAAACCCTGGAGCTCTGGCTAGAGCATATATGGAGCTCTCAAGCGAGGCTTACGACATTAAGATATATAGGTGTTTAAGGTGTGGAAACGTTTTCAGCAGAGAGGATCAGGAGCGCTTACCTGGGGTTAGGTGCCCCCAATGCGGCTTCAGAATATTTGAGAAAAAAAGGCTCCCCGTGCCTAAACGCTTACAGGCAGTTTAGCTATTTTTGTACGAATGAGGGACCAAGTATTCGAAAAATTTATATTCCGGCGTTAGTAATCTCTTTCTTAGCGTACGGGAGAGAATGAGCGCAGAATTGCTGGATAGCATATTAAAGGGCGTCTTCAAAGAGCAACAGATAATCAGAATACGGGTTGAAAAAAGGAAGGGACACAGAGAAGTAACAATTATCCAGGGACTCGACCTCAAGGACCCAAATCTGAAGAAGATGGTCTCCGAAATGAAGGCAAAATTTGCATGCGGTGGAACGATCAAGGACGATCACGTTGAGTTGCAGGGAGAGCATAGGCATAGGGCGAAAGAGTTTCTTGTGGCTAACGGTTTCCCAGAGAGCAACATCATTATTGAGTAGGCTGGCTTAAGAGTGGGTTTGCAGAAAAGAAAACTTTTTTTATCATGATTGTATCTCTAAAGCATAAAAGTGAATATACATGAGTAACGACTCGGATACTGTTGCTTCCGAGCTTGCTGAAGCTATTGCTAGGATTCAAAAGGAGCTGAATGACACGCTTCGAGAAATCTGGGCCAGGCACTTTTCTCTCTACCCAGAAAAATTGAGATTGCTGGATCCACCCTACGACGTTGAGGACAGGGGAGACTCACTGGTAGTGTACGTGGATCTACCCGGCTTTAAAAAAAGCGAGATTAAAATTAGGGTTACCGAGGATTCTCTAGAGGTTTTTGCCGAGAAGAATGAGGAGAGAGTAAAGGAGGAAGATTCAAGGAAGTATATTCAGCGCCAAAGACTTTACAAAAATGTGTACAAAAAGATTGCTTTACCAACGAAGATTAGACCTGAGCAGGCACGGGCTAGAATTGAGGACGGTGTCCTGATAGTTAGCATTCCGAAAAGTGGCGCAGAAAAAGAGGTAGAAGTAAAGGTAGAGTAGCACTGGCGAGAGTGAAATGAAGATCGATAGAATAATTGTTAAAGAGGTAGTAGAGAATCTTTACGTGCTGCGGGTAAATGATTATGAGACGAAATTTTTCGAGGGTTTATGGGAGATTCCCGAGGGCATATCCTACAATGCCTACCTCTTAAAAACAAGTGAGGGGGCTGTGCTATTTGACGGCTGGAAGAAGGTTTTTTCAAGCTCGTTCATTGAGGGGCTAGTGAGGCTTGTTGATCCTCGCGACATAAGATACGTCGTTGTACATCACGTGGAGCCGGATCACAGTGGTAGCATCCCGGCTGTAATGTCTCGCGCGGTCAACGCTACCTTGCTGGGGCATCCTCTAGCCGGAAAAATGGTTTCTGCCTTCTATGGGAGCTATAAATTTAGACCTGTAAGCGACGGTGAAAACCTAAAAATTGGCGAGCATACTCTTAGATTCATCTACGCCCCGTGGCTCCATTGGCCCGAGACTATATTCACGTACCTGGTAGATTTGAATGCTCTTTTGACGTGTGACGCATTCGGCTCTTACTCCTTGCCACCTGTCTTTGATGATGACATCAATGACTTGGAACAATTACGAGTCGCTATAAGGAAATACTACGTGAACGTTATTGGGAAATATTCTCAGAACGTTCTGAGGGCTGTGGAGAAGCTGAGAAATCTTGGGATTTCACCAGCGATTATAGCCCCTTCCCATGGCGTGATCTTTAGACGCGCCCCTTCAAGCATACTGAAAGAATATATGGAAATTGCTCAAGGTATACCAAGTAAGAGTAAAGCGGTAGTTGTCTATGCATCTATGTACGGCTTTGTCGAGCAGCTGGTAGGCATTGCAGCCTCATTTTTGGGGGAAAGAGGCTTCCAAGTTAAAACCTACCGTTTCACGGATACTCATAGGGACAATGTATCAGACTTGTTGGGAGACCTTTCCGACGCAGCGGTGGCTGTGATTGGTGGTGGCACGTACGAGGCTGGCATCCAACCACTGCTTAAATACACTCTGGCGCTGATAACGTCCAAGCTGAGTTACAGGGCTAGCAATCTACCAGTGTTAGTATTATCGAGTTATGGATGGGGGCCCGTGGCTGGGAAATTGATCCTCGATGAGTTGAAGAACAATGGTTTTTCAAGGGTGGAGATTGTTGAAGTACCGGGGCAGCCTCAACGAGAACATGAAGAAAAAATCAGGCAGGCAATTGAGAGGCTGATTTCCTAAATTATCAACACGTTTTTATTCCCAGAGTTAGAAGTATTTGATGTGGAGAGCTTCAAAGAGGGTATACTTAGAGTAGTCTCGAAAATTAAGACATCGGTTTTGCTGGACACAAAAGAGCTTGACTCGATAATCCGTGAGTTGCAGCGGGTCTTGTTGAAGGCGGACGTTGAAGTAAAGCTGGTGCTAGAGATCTCGGAACGTATAAGGAAGAGATTTTTAGAGGAGGAGCACCCACCAGGCTTCTCTAAAAAGGATGTGCTGGTAAAAATCCTCTATGATGAGTTAGTTAATCTCTTGGGTGGTGAGACAACCGAAGAATTAGACGTAAAGCCCATCCCCTATAAAATAATGCTGGTGGGCATTGAGGGGTCAGGCAAGACGACAACTGCTGGAAAAATAGCCAACTATTATAAGAAGAAAGGCTATAGGGTTGGGCTCATCGCTGCTGATACGTACAGGCCAGGAGCATACGACCAGTTAAAGACACTTGCCGAACTCGCGGGTGCAATGTTCTACGGCGACTCTCAGGAAAAGGACACCGTCTCGTTGGTCAAGAGAGGAGTAGAGACTCTTCAAACTGCCGGCGCCCAAGTCATAATAATTGATACAGCCGGGAGACATAAGGATGAAGATTCGTTGATGGAGGAGGTAAAGGTCCTCTACAAGGAACTAAAGCCGGATGCAGTATTCCTGGTCGTAGATGCTATGCAGGGCAGCGCTGTGGCCCGCCAGGCACGTGCTTTTCGCGAGGCTGTACCCTACGGCTATGTAGTTGTCTCAAAAATGGACGGTTCAGCTAAAGGCGGTGGAGCACTTTCAGCCGCAGCTGCCTCTAACGCCAGAGTTCTCTTTATAGGCGTCGGAGAAAAGATAGACGACTTAGAACCCTTCAACCCAAGAAAGTTCGTAGCCAGACTGCTTGGCATGCCAGATTTGGATGCTATTCTTCAAAGATTTGCTGCGTTTAGCAGATATGAAAAAGAAAAAGCCAAAGCCATAGCGTCTGGCAAAATAACGCTCCTTGACTTAAAGGAACAGCTGGAAAACTTAAGAAAACTTGGTCCCCTCTCTAAAATGGCCGAAATGATGGGGCTACAAGTGAAGATCACGGGAGATGAAGAGATGAGTGTGGAACGCTGGATCAACATCATGAACTCCATGACCATGGACGAGCTACTAAACCCAGACATTATAGATGCCTCAAGAATCAGAAGAATAGCAAGAGGATCTGGGGTCACTCCACGAGAAGTAAGACAACTCCTTGAAGCCTACAAGAACATGAAAAAAATGATCAAGCAATTGTCGAGGTCGCGAAGATTGGGCTTTCCGCATTTACCATAGAAGCTGCCTACTAATTGACAAATCGCTTGCAGATATTTTGGAATAAGTTGTGCTTTTCAGCGTTCCTTTAATATCGTAGTTGCTCTTCTAGTATTGAAATTTTATTCGACAATTGCCATACGTGAAGAGTAATAAGCTACATCGCCTCTTAGCATAGAATAGTTTTTATACATTTTGCTGGTTATTCCATTCATGGGAATAACAGTTTCAGAACTTAAAGGCAAGCAGGTCTACACGCAGAATGCACAACGCGTAGGAGAAATAGTAGATTTCGGCTTCAAGATTGGAGAGACATCCCCCTTCTTTGTAGTAAGAACCCCTTCAGGCAAACCTCTTGAAATTCCTTGGAGTAGCGTTGCTGCCGCCAAAGACATAGTGTTGCTGAAGCCAGACTTCCACGTCCCGGAGGACTTGCTCGTATCCCCAGCACTGCCTGCTGTTACAGCTCAACCTGCACAGGCACCGCCGGTACAACAATCCCGCTTCTCCCTTTTTAAAAGAAGTGAACAAAAAATCTGCCCCCACTGCGGCCAACCCGCCACATGGATACCTCAATACCAACGCTGGTACTGCTATAACTGCCAAAAATACATAGACTAAGGGTATTGGTAAAAGCAAATTTCCCAAAGTCAATACAACTCTTTTTGTGCTGCTTTGTCGAAATTTAGTCAGCATGATAAATGCCCCCACAATATTCAAGCAAGGGTCAACCCCCCAGGCCAAAAGGGAGAACTAGTTCCCCCGCAAAAGTATTTAAATACCTCCGAAGTAATTTTTTGAGCGGTGCGCGAGGCATAGCCGCCAGCAGAGAGCGCCTCAAGTTAAAGGCGGTGTACCGCCGGTAGCTGTGAAAAGGCGTGTTGCCTGGCGGCTATAGCGCACCGAGCTTTGCTATGCTATGATTGCAAAGTTAAAATACCTGTGTCTTGCTGCTAGATTTGAGGGGTCTGTGTATGGGTGGTTTACCCGTTTCACCTAAGTACGTCATAAGAGCTAGAATAGAAGTAAAGGGTAGTGTGGAAAAGCATGACATTATTGGAGCGATTTTTGGACAAGCAGAGGGAATGATCGGAAATGAGCTTGACTTGAGGGAGCTTCAGAGGCTTGGAAGAATAGGGAGAATCGAGGTGAACATTAAGCAGCAGAATGGCGGCGTCGTGGCTGAAGTAGAAATACCGACTAACCTCGATATGGCTGAGACTGCGATTATAGCGGCAACGATCGAGACTATAGATAAAGTTGGTCCTTATCCAGCTAGGAGCGAGGTTATACTGATTGAGGACGCTAGAGCCGAAAAGAGGCAGAAAATCATAGAAAGGGCGGTTGAGCTTTACAAGAAATTACAGGAAAATATGCCTGAATCCAGGGAGCTCGTCGAGGAGGTCTTGCGTCGAGTTCGAGCCGCTGAACTAGTCGAGTACGGAGAGGAAAAGCTCCCAGGAGGGCCAGACGTAAAAACTTCGGACACGGTAATTCTAGTAGAGGGGAGGGCAGACGTCTTAAACCTGTTGAGGCACGGTTATAAGAATGTCTTGGCTCTCGGGGGTGCCTCCCTTCCTTCGAATCTAAAAGATCTTCTTGCCGATAAGAAAGTTATCCTCTTCGTTGATGGGGATAGGGGTGGCGAGTTGATAGCTAGAAATGTTGTAAACTCGCTTAAGGTTGATTTTATAGCGAGAGCTCCTCCGGGTAGGGAGGTTGAGGAATTAACAGCGAAAGAGATTGCAAGATCTCTGCAAAACAGCATTCCTGTTAAAGTTTTCCTCGAGGAGTTGGAGAAAGAGAAGAGACAACAAAAGGAGAAAGAGGTGAAAGCTGAAGTCATAGTACCACCTACGAAACTCATTAAATCCATGAAGAAAAATCCGGAGGTAGCACAGGAAATAGCCGTTCCCATGGGGGTTTACAGGAGTATTGATGAACTAAGAGGTACGCTTGAAGCAGTAATATATGACGATGATTGGCAGATTCTCGAAAGAGTGCCTGTGAGAGATCTCGTCAATAAGCTAAAAGAAATGGATAAAGCAGCTCATGTAGTGCTTGACGGTATTATAACTCAACGTTTAGTAGACGTTGCATACACGAAGGGGGTTAAAACCCTCATTGGAGTACGTATAGGCGAAATAATTAGGAGGCCAGACAACACCGTTCTGGCTACATTCTCGTCTATTAAACCAGAGACCACACTTGAGGCGACAAGCCAAGAGAATAATATCCAGCCCAGCTCTGAAGACCAGAATGTGCCCAGTGACGAGCAAACTAGCGCCTTCTCGTGACTTTTAAGCTCAAGGAATCGTCAAAATTAATTAAGGACTGAAATATATTGTTCCATGACTATGAAGACACTGACCTGATCGGATTTCGTGAAGACATGGCACCTCCACTGAGTCGCTTCTCTCCACGCGCCATATAGGTAAGTTTATAAATGCTTCAGTTAAAGTGAGGGAGGGGTATTGATGCCTAGAGTAGTGATTTGCTCGTTTTGTGGTCAACCGATAAAGCCTGGACAAGGAATAATGTACGTGAAACTCGACGGTACAGTTGAGCGCTACTGCTCATCCAAGTGCTTTAAGAGTGCTGTCAAATACCATCGAAATCCTAGGCGCCTCGCGTGGGTCAGAAAGGCAAAGCAAGTTACCGCGCGCAGGGCTTAAAGATATTTGCTCAATAAGGTCCCGTACCCGCTCCTCCCCCGAGGAGTAGAGAGTTCGTTGAGCCGTTGAAGTGCCTCATCCTGGTGTACTAAGTGCGCGCTAATGTATGAAGCTCAGAGACCCCGTGAGGCACGGCGCGCACCGACGCATAAGAATTATAAACACCAGAACGAAACACCCGAGAGGGCTGCAAAATAATGAGTCAAGACAGTAGTAATAGGTCTGCGCAAAAACCTGGTACTTTCGTCCGCTCACCGATAGTAGTGGTTCTTGGGCACGTTGATGCTGGCAAGACCACCTTGCTCGACAAGATTAGGGGTACTGCTGTTGCAAAACGGGAACCCGGGACAATGACGCAGCACATTGGAGCCTCCTTTCTCCCCTGGAAAGCCCTAGAAAGTATCTGCGGGGAATTACTAGACAGGATAAAGGCTGAGATAATTATTCCAGGCTTCTTAGTCATAGACACGCCGGGACATGAGGCCTTCTCCAATTTGAGAAGACGTGGTGGCAGTATTGCCGATATAGCAATCCTGGTTGTGGATGTGCTCCGCGGATTAGAACAGCAAACTTTTGAGGCCATCGAGATTCTGCGGGAAAGAAAAGTTCCGTTTGTGGTGGCGGTAAATAAGATTGACAAGATCCCTGGGTGGAGAAGCTTTCCAGAGGCGCCATTCGCCGAGTCTCTTCGGAGACAAGAACAAGCTGCCCAACTAAGGTTAGAAGAGCTACTGAGCTATATTATACAGCAGTTTAATTCGCTTGGCTTCCGAGCAGATAGGTATGATCGTGTTCGTGACTTTACAAAGGTTCTCGCGTTAGTGCCCCTAAGCGCCTTAACAGGCGAAGGAATCCCAGACCTTATGTTAGTCCTCGCCGGGCTTGCACAGAGATACTTAAAGAAAAGACTTGAAGCCAGGATCACTCTTGGTAGGGGTGTTCTCCTCGAACTGAGGGAAGAAACTGGATTAGGCACCACGGCGACATTGATACTCTACGATGGTGTAATAAAGCGCGGTGACTTAGTTGTAACCGGGGGAATTAATGGTCCCCTAGTCACGAGAGTTCGCTCCCTACTGATGCCTAAGCCCCTAGATGAGATGCGTTCGCCAGAAGACAAGTTCCGGGAAGTCAAGGAAGTTGTAGCTGCGGCAGGAGTAAAGCTCGTCGCAGAGAAGCTGGAGGAAGCTATAGCGGGCGCTCCCCTCTACGTAGTTAGCAGTGAGGAAGAAGTCGAAAAATTTAGCAAGCTTGTAGAGGAAGAAATCGGGGGAGTAAAGTTTGAGAAAGATATCATCGGCGTCGTCGTTAAAGCTGACACCTTGGGGACGCTTGAAGCATTGATAGGTTTCCTGAGGAAAAACGGCATACCGATACGTGTGGCGGACATAGGTCCCGTCGCTAGACGCGATCTTGTCCACGCGTTGATGGTCAGGGAAAAAGACCCGTTATATGCAGCAATACTTGCTTTCAACGTGAAAATCCTTCCAGAAGTCAGAGAGGAGGCCGTGAGCCATGGAGTACCCATCTTCCAGGGAAACATCATGTATAAGCTCGTCGAAGATTTCCAATTGTGGTACCAGGCACAAAAGGATCAAGCGATTAAGGCTGCTTTTCAAAAGTTGACCCCTCCTGCCGTAATTCAAATACTGCCAGGTTACGTGTTCAGGAGGAGAGACCCAATTATTGTCGGCGTCAAGGTTGTTATAGGTCGTATCCGTAGCGGTGTGCCTCTAGTAACAAAGACAGGTAGAGAAATAGGTGACATAATGCAGATCAGAGAACATGACAAGGTCTTGGAGTTTGCCTCCGAGGGGGCAGAAGTCGCAGTCTCGATTAGAACCAAAGCAATGGTTGGGAGACAGGTAAACGAGGGAGATTACCTTTACTCAAACGTTCCTGTTGATGAAATAAATACTTTGCTGGAAAAGTACAGCAAATATTTAAGTGAGGGCGAGCAAAACTATTTAAAGAAATTACTAAGATTTAAGATGGGCTTCAGTAATGCCATAGAATTTCCTTAGCATACAATCAGGGGGATGATGAGAAACGCCTGCTGATGAAGAATGAGGAGTAGGAGTACCTCTGAGGGGGTGCCTTATGGATTAAAAATAAAATTCGAGGTTCACTTGTCCTGCTTCTTCAATACTTCCCTCTTCTTCGGTTTCCTCTTTTGAGGCTTTCAACTGGCTCTTAATTGCCTTTACAAGGGTTTGACCAAAGCCCGGTATGCGTAAGAGCTCTTTTTCGTCAGCAACGGCCAGGTCATAGATGGATTTATAGCCTTGCTCGTAAAGCTTTCTGGCTCTGACCCTTCCTATGCCCTTCAGTGCTACGAGTTCTAGCAGCTCCTCTTTTACTCCGTGGGCTATTCTCTTGCTGAGTATGCTTAACCTTAGGGAGTGCCCGTGGAAGCCTAGGATCTCAGCTATTTGGGAAAGGGAAAAGGCTATCCATTCAGCCGTTTGAGTTAGCGAATAAATGTCGCCTGGACCGACGTCGTATTTTTCGACGATTTTGTCCTCCGGGACTTCGTTTACCCAGTCTTCCAGCAGCAAGGCTGTCTTCAGATACGAGAGGAAAAACTCGTATTCTACCTCATCTTGCGGTGCCTGGTAGGGGATTTCTTTGCTCCTAGACTCGAGGACTTCCTCTAAGTACTCGTAGTCACCCCTTTTAACGCCAACGATCGTCATGTCTGGCGTTTTCGAGACTAGGAATAGGTAGCCCAGTACTTCTAGGCTCTGGCTTTGTTTAAATGCTTTAATTCCCTCCAAAGCTGTTTCCGGGTCTATGTAAAGCTCGGCTATCCGCTTACCAAGGAATGTTGGGTAGAAGTAGCCGTCCCTCTCCTCTATTAAGCCTCCTGCTATCAGCTTTTGCAGATTTTTCCTGGCCAATGGGAATATGCTTAAGGTGCCGTACCTCAGAGAGAAAAATGTTCTTTCTAGAAATTTCTCTAATGCGTTCATGCTTCTCATTCTATCGTCAGTTGAAATAACTGCAAGGATCTGAGACCTTAGAGCTGGCTCGGAACCTAGCTGGGACTGAAGACTCTCGGGCTCTGAATAAATATATTTTTTGAACAAGTATTCTACCTCCTCAAAGCTTCTTGCTATGAGGACCGCCTCCCCTTCCCTGTCGTATTTTGGCCTTCCTGCCCTCCCAGCCATTTGCTTATACTCCATTACGGGGATGCTTTCCTGGTAACCCAGTTCAACATTGTATCTTCGGTGGTCAGCTATTATAACACGCCTAGCAGGCAAATTTACTCCAGCAGCCAGAGTAGGAGTTGCCACAACGACCTTTAAGTGCCCTTCTCTGAAAAGTTCCTCGACAATTTCACGAGTGTCGCTTGATAAGCCTGCGTGGTGAAAGGCTACCCCTTTGGGCAACAGCTCGGCAAGTTCATGTGTCAACTTATCTGCGTGTAGTGATGCAAGCCTCTTAGAGGCGCTCTGAAGACTCTTCCTTGAGGACTCTGACAAAAACTTTCGGGATATACCTGCGAGCTTTTTTGCATCAGTACTCGCCGACCTGCGAGTGGGAGAGAATATGAGCACCTGGCCGGACTCCTTTAGTGTGTCGTATGTGAGACTAACGACGCTATTTCCCATATTTTCAATCCTGCGTGAACTGCCGTCTGAGAAGAAAATGTTTTCATCGTAGTACACTCCTTCCCTAAGAATTACCGGTCTCCAATCGACTTTCACGGGTTTGGCGTCGAGCCACCTGGCAACATCTTCAAGGTTCCCAATAGTGGCGCTCAGTCCCAAGATTTGTGGCCTAGGATCAGATATTAGTATGCGGGTCAATAGAGCCTCTAGTGTTGCTCCTCGTTTTTCTGTCCCCAGTAAGTGGATCTCGTCGGCAACTACAAGCGTCAAACTAGAAAACCATGGAGCATTATGACGAAGAAGGCTGTCCGCCTTCTCATTCGTTGTCACTATGACGGGATACTTCCCAAGGGATGGATCGGCTGAATCATAATCTCCGGTGCTTAAGACAGTTTTATAATTGAATGCTCCAAAAAACTTCTTGAATTCCTTGTACTTCTCTGAGGCTAAAGCCCTCAGCGGAACTAGGTAAAGCACCTTACCTCCCTCTTTGAGGTGCTTCAATGCAGTTAGTTCAGCTACCAGTGTTTTCCCGGAGGCGGTGGGCGCACTAAGCACGATGTTTTTGCCATCCAGCACTCCGCTCCTTATTGCCAGCGCCTGAGTTGGATACAAGGATTTTAAACCAAGTTCTTCAAGTTTGCAGATAACCTCCTCAGAAAAGTATTTCGAGAGTAAGTTGCGGATGCCTAGATCCTCCATAAGGGGTCACTCGGGCACGCTGCTAGAGTGTTACAACTGTGATGTAACCCGGCCTAGGGGTCATTATTTCCCCATTATCCAGTAACTTGTCTATAACTTTCTTTACAAATACCTGGTCAATGCCTCTCTTCTCAGCTTCACTAATCACCTCCTCCACCTTTACGGGTTCGCCGTTGTTTTGCTGCACGAGGTTCTTGATTATATCTATTACCGCCAGCATCTTTTCACGTTGCGACTTCGGCTGTCCGGTCATTATTGTGTCAATGTCTATAGTCTTTGTCTGAGTATCAATGCCCACGTTTCTCAAAAAGTATTCCATGAGACCGATGGCTACCTCGGCATCCTTTGCAGTAACAACCTCCCTTAAATGCATTCTAGCATGAGCCTCAGATAACCTGATTAATGCCTCTAATTGTCGGGGGGTTATAGCTATCGGAGAGCTTGGATCTTCACTCTTCGACCTCATATTGACATAGTATTCGACAACCCTGTTTTTTGCCTCAGGCGATAGCTTGGGCCTTATATGCTTCCGCGCATACGCTATGTATTTTTTGAGCAACTGTGCACCCAGGGTTTTTTCCAGGGAGGAGGGGTAAGTCTCTCCGTGAAAGTCTACTACGTACTGGGCCAGCTCCTTATCTCGCTCAGCGTTGGGTGTATCGCGTACTACGAATATTAAGTCAAACCTTGAAAGTATCGTTACTGGCAAATCTATGTTTTCAGATATATTTCTCCCAGGAATGTATCTCCCAAATACCGGGTTTGCTGCCGCCAGTATTGAAGTACGTGCATTTAGTGTTGCGACTATTCCAGCTTTAGCTATGCTCACCGTTTGCTGCTCCATTGCTTCGTGTATGCTTACCCTATCCTTTGCCTCCATTTTATCGAATTCATCTATGCATGCAATCCCCCCGTCAGCCAATACCAAGGCACCAGCCTCTAGGTAAAACTCCCCGCTGCTTTTCTCCTTGACAACTGCAGCCGTCAAACCCGCAGCCGAGGCTCCCTTGCCTGATGTGTAAAGGCCTCTAGGAGCTATAGTCGATACGTACCTCAATAGCTGACTTTTTGCTGTGCCTGGGTCTCCTATTAAAAGAATGTGTATATCGCCTCTCACCCTAATCCCATCTGGGTAGACTTTGGGAACCCCTCCAAATAATAGAAGTGCGATGGCTGTCTTAATTTCCCTGTATCCGTAGATAGACGGCGCTATCGAGTTAACAATTACATCCTCGAGATCGCTCCTCCTGCTCAACTCAAGAATTGTCTTCTCGTCTTCTGGAGTTATCTCGACATCTAAGTTTTCCTTAGCAAGTACATCTATGTTGTTTGCCTCAAGATACATGTGGAATATTGGGGGAGCATTCTTCACCAACTTCTTATCCTCCTCCATTTTTAGAAACCCAATAACAGTTGCCCTGTCTCCGGGTCTCACCAGGTCTACTAAGTCTTCCTTTACTAGGACTTCTATCGAGCGGGGAAGCTGCCCGGGTGGGAGTTCTTCAGGTTTCTCCTGTAAGACAAATTTCTGCAAGTCTACGAACTTGCTCTTCTCCGGTAAAAGAACGAATCCGGAGGACTTCTTTCCATTTTCAGAGCATACGGGGCAAATTGCTGGTTTAACCAAACCTTCTCCTTCTTGAGGAACACGCACCTCAGTTCCACACGTTTTACATTTAAAAACGCCCTCTATAAGTTCCTGCTTAACAGGAGAGATCTTCGTTACTATACCTTCAACTGCTATGAGCTTGCCTAAGTGTTTTGCCCTTATGTCGCGAATCTTTATGTGAATGTTTTCTGGGAGCCTAGCAATCCTAGCATGGACAACCTCCACTTCTTTCGAGTACTCTGGAACTTCAATATTGAGTACCTCTAGTATGGCCCTAGAAGCCGCCTCTATGAATTCATATGGGGACTCTAGAAGCGTGTCTGCCAGTTCCTTGTCAAACGACAATAAATCTTCAAAGTCTATAACAAGAGAAGTGCTGTGCTCTATACTCATTCTGCGAATAGCTTCACGATACTTTTCCCTACCGTTAACTGTGAAGCCTTTGAGGAACTCTGTAATTCTTTCAACAAGTGGCAAACTTTGAACAACTATTTGACTAGCCATACTTGTCGTCCAGTACAAACATTTTCATAGACTGGGTCCATTCACTTATAGATTTACAGAGTGATACGTAGAGAATCTGCTCCTCCTTAGTCATCGACGACATAACTTCCTTACTTATACCTGGGTGCGATGCAGCCAATTTAACTATTTTTGTGAGCCGCAACCTTAAGAGGTCGAGGAAAGCTATTCGCATCTTTTCTAGTAAACTTTGAGCTGCCTCATCCCCGGAACTTACCCTTCTCTTGAGCATGTAAAGGTAAAGCTTAAGCCTTAAGTAGAAATTTTCATCCAGGCTGGAGAGTCCATCAGTTTTCTCTTCCATCCAAGTTTGCTTTCTGACAGATGTGAAGTCCAGTAATTTTTCTTCATCAAGCTTTACGCTGCCTTTACCCTCAAGCTCCTTAACTACAACAAATGGCAATTTTACCTTTGTCCCCCTTTGGAGCTTTATCTGGAGACCTCCTGGAAGCTCAACCACGTCGTTTCGGAGTACTATGACATCTACCTCAGCGTCGTAATACAGCAGAGTGCTCGCCAGTATATCAATCATCATGTATCAGAGACGATATACTTCTTTGAGATTTACTGATAGATAATGCTGAAAGTAAAAACGTAATACAGAAGTGTTCTTATGGTCGTTTACAATAGTTGGCTATGTCACTTTTTAGCGTGTGCTTATCTTCCTGGCTTCTCTCTCAGTCTCTCTTAGCATAACTATGTCTCCTATTCGAACAGGACCTCTGATGTTTCTCGTTAAAATCCGTCCTTTGTCCCTGCCCTCTAAAACACGTACCCTTACCTGCGTTACCTCTCCGGTTATACCCGTTCTACCGATAATTTGGACTACTTCTGCAGGCGTGGCATCACTATATCTGTCAGCTGGTTGTGAGCCGTGCGTACTCATACGATCGTTCACTAGCTAATAAAGCAATAAAAAGTTTATGCGCTTAACGTTTCTCAGCTTTGCTGCTTAATCTTGATTGTTGAAAGCTCCTTTATGATTTCATTTACGAGACTTGTTGCTTCTCCTGGGTCGATTATGGCTGCTGCGGCAGCTGCAACATTGATGCCTGCTGCTTTGCCTAGCCTCTCCTTGCTTGGAACATAAATGTATGGAACCTTCTTCTCTTCGCAAAGTAGCGGTAAGTGTGCAACCACCTCTGGAGGGTCAACATCGGTAGCAATGAGTACTAGCTGCGCTTGACCCCTCTCGACGGCTTTAGTGGTTTCATTTGTTCCTTTCTTTATTTTTCCTTTCTCCTTTGCCATCGAAAGTGCCTGGTAAGCCTTTTCAGCAAGCTCTGATGGTACCTCAAACTTTACATAAAACGGTTTTTTCGACATGTCGCTCACCTCTCGCTCATTCACCCTAGTAGCTAATTGACCAGCCTTAAATACTTTTTTGGTCACTTATCATCCATAGTGGCCGCCATAGTGCTTAAGGAGGACATCATCACTTACCTTGCAAGATACCTAGGCATGAAGTATGTTACGAAAATGCTAGAAAGTACAATGACCCCTGGCACCCGTTACTTTCTCCGCGCAAACACCCTGAAGATAAGGCCTGAAGAGTTACTATGTGAGTTACGCGAGCAGGGAGTTAAAATTTATCAACATAGCTATGTTCCAGAAGCGCTCTATGTACCCGTTGAGGGTCCATTTGCCATTAGGAGGCTCGACAAAATCGTTTACGTGGATAAGAGGACGGCTGAAAGCGTATACATGGGTGCCAATGTTTTCGCTCCTGGCATATACAAAATCGAAGAAGCAGAAAAAGGTGATCTTGTCTCGGTCGTCTCGCCTAATGGCATCCCCGTGGCTGAAGGTATACTAGAAATGGCCCCCGACGAGATATTTTCTAAAAGAAGAGGACTAGCCGTTAGAACCGTCAGATCCGTTTATAAGGCACAATCATTTCGGGATACGCCCCATTTTTATGCAGGATACATTTACCACCAGTCACTGCCATCGATGGTTGCAGTTAGACTGCTCAACCCACAGCCAGGTGAAACAATATTGGATATGTGTGCAAGCCCTGGCGGCAAGTCTACTCATGCAGCACAATTAATGCAGAATACCGGAGAAATAATCGCCGTTGACCGGTCAAAGTCTAAGGTATACATCATCGAGGAAAACGCCAAAAGACTCGGCATAAACATTATTAAAGGGATAGTGCATGATGGCAGGTACGTTTCAGAGGTACTCGACAAGGAGAGTGTAGATGCAGTTATACTTGATCCGCCATGCAGCGCTCTGGGCGTCAGGCCTAAGCTTTATTATAACCGGTCTTTCAAAGACATAGTTAAGCTTGCAAACTACCAAAGACAGTTTCTAAGGGAGGCGGTTAAAGTTCTTCGTAGGGGTGGCAGGCTACTATTTACTACTTGCACCATCTCACCACTGGAAAACGAGCTTAACGTCCTCTATGCTTCCGCCGAGTTAGGGTTAAAACCCTTGCCGATATTTTTCCCGGGAGTCAAGTCATCGCTCCTAGGAACCCAGGGTTTACAGTTTGACCCATGTTTGCATGATACACCTGGATTTTTTATAAGCCTCCTCGTGAAAAAATGATTATTGGCGCATAAGCGCTAAGGGGATACGAAGCAAATCCCCAACGACATCAATACTTTCTTTTCGTGCACTCTCAAGTCCATTTTCAGCTCCACACTCATGCGGGCATAGCGCGTGTGCGCTGAAGCCTTGGTGCACACCATACACGCTAAAAAGCTTAAATAAGTGGTCGAATGTTCTTAGAACAGGTGAGCTGGATGTTCCCTGCTGCTCCTATGGCAGGATACGATAGGGCTATAACGATCTTTAGCCCTGAGGGTAGACTTTACCAGGTCGAGTACGCATTTGAAGCCGTTAAGAGGGGGATGACGGCGCTGGGAGTGAAGGCTATGGACGGGGTTGTACTTGCAGTTGAGAAAAGAAGTTCTTCTCCACTAATTGAAGGCACTGAAAAAATCAAGAAAATAGATGCACATGTGGGCGTCGCTTTTGCGGGTTTATTTGGAGATGCACGCGTATTAATTGATCAAGCCAGAATATACGCTCAGTCCCATAGGCTTGTTTACGGCGAACCCATACCCATTGAGTTGCTGGTCAAAAGAATATGTGACATAAAGCAGGTTTATACGCAACACGGGGGGGTAAGGCCTTTCGGTGTTGCATTTCTGTTCGCGGGTGTAGATAGGGCTGGCCCCCATCTCGTTCAGACAGATCCTGGGGGAACTTATCTCAGGTGTAAGGCCAGAGCAATAGGCGTAGGTGCCCAGAAAGCTCTTGATGTTTTCTTAAAGGATTACAGAGACGATATAAAGGTTGACGACGCGCTGCGCCTGGCTCTTAGGGCATTAAAAGAGGCGATGGAGGAGGGTTTTTCTCCAGAGAATATCGAATTAGCCAGGATAGACGTTTACACTAAGGACTTCAAAATACTTAGCACTGAAGAGGTCAGCAAGCTAATAGGCCAGCTTTAGCCCCCGACCCGGGCATAGACTTAACGTTCTACGGTTTTTTTAAATAGTTGTTCTGAATAAATACTTTCAGGAGGAAGCATGTCAGGCAAGAGAAAACTGAGCATAGCCAGACTAGAGAGGGGAGGAAAACGATACGAAATCTATGTGGATGTTGAAAAGGCATGGATGTTTAGAAGCGGGGAGAATGTTAGCATCAAGGAGATACTTGAGGGAGAATTCGTCTACTACGATGCTAGTAAAGGGCTTAAGGCTTCGGAGATCGAGCTTAAGAGGGTATTCGGAACCTCGGACATTTATGCCGTCGCCGAGACGATTCTCAAAAAGGGAGAACTCCTTCTCACTACAGAGCAGAGAAGAGAGCTGATCGAGCAGAAAAAGAGGCAAATAATTGACGCATTATCGAGAAATGCAGTTGATCCGAGAACAAACGCGCCCATACCTGCTAAAAGGATAGAGCTCGCACTCGAGGAAGCGAAAGTCGGTATTGATCCTTTCAAGCCTGTTGAGCAGCAGCTTCCAGAGGTGGTTAAAGCTCTGAGAGTGATCCTACCAATGAAGATTATGCGTGCAATTATGGCTGTCCACATACCTGCAGCCTACGTTGGTAAAGCCTATAGCGCAGTTGGGAAAATGGGTAAGATCCTAAGGGAAAATTACCTGAGCGATGGATCACTGCAGCTAGAGATCGAAATACCAGCGGGCATGCAGACATCACTTATCGAGAAGGTTGCCTCCCTAACTAGAGGAAGTGGAGAAGTTAAGCTTCTTAAAACTGAGGGCGTATGAGGTGTCTTAATGCAAATATACGTGAAGGATAGGCAAATAGTAATTCCGGGAGAGGCTATCGGTGAACAGGGTAAAATAAGAATTGAGGGGCAAGTTTTCAAGGTGGGCAAGAAATTTTACTCGAAAGTCCTGGGAGTGGTTACTCTGAATGAAGATGCTAAGATACTAAAGGTAATACCTTTGAAGGGAAAGTACTTCCCAGTCGAGGGCCACATAGTCGTTGGAAAAATTATCGATGTAGGCTTTACGAGCTGGGATGTGGACATAAATTCTCCATATACAGCTGTGCTGCCCGTTTCCGAGGTTACAAGCAAGCCCGTAACCATATCAAGAACAGATTTATCGAAAATTCTTGACGTGGGCGACTTAATCCTAGCAAAAGTAATTTCCTTCGATTTAAGCAAGGACCCTCTGCTTACAATCAAGGAATCAAAGCTTGGAAAAATACCCAGGGGCGTTCTCGTCGAAATACCCCCGCAAAAGATACCCAGACTCATTGGGAAAAAAGGCTCAATGATTTCATTGATAAAGGATTCCCTTGGCATCGAAGTAATCGTTGGTCAAAACGGAAGGATAGTTATCGTGGGTGATGACCCGTATAGGGTTGAGCTTGCGGTATTAGCGATAAGGAAGGTTGAGACAGAGGCACATACAGCTGGTTTAACGGACCGTGTAAGAAAATTTTTAGAGGAGAGGTTGAGAGCATGAGGAAGTGTCCTCCCGAAAGGTTGATTGACGAGAATGGCAGAAGAGTGGATGGCCGCCTACCCGATGAGATGCGGGCACTGAGGATCGAGGCCGGGGTTTTGAGGAATGCAGACGGTTCTGCTTACGTTGAGCTGGGCAATAACAAGGTGATCGCCGCGGTTTATGGACCAAGGGAAGTTATACCAAGGCACGACGCGCTTCCTGACCGAGCGGTTTTGAGATGCAAGTATACGATGTTGCCTTTCTCCGTGGAAGAGAGGAAAAGCCCTCAACCTTCTAGGCGCGAAATAGAATTATCTAAAGTCATAAGAGAGGCTCTCGCACCCGCCATCTTCCTGTCCGAGTATCCTAGAACAGCCATTGAAGTGTACATTCACATACTTGAGGCTGATGGAGGAACGAGGACCGCAAGCATTACCGCAGGCGCAGTAGCGCTAGCAGACGCTGGTATAGCGATGAAGGATCTCGTAGCCGCCATAGCTGTTGGAAAAATTGGAGACCTATTAGTTCTAGACATAAATGGTGTTGAAGACCGATACGGTGACGGTGATATGCCAATAGCAATGATGCCTAGCAGGGGAGAGATAACCCTACTACAGGCAGACGGCGTGTTTACGCCTCAAGAGCTCGAGGACGCTCTAGCATTGGCGCAAAAAGCTATTCAAAAGATTTATGCTGAACAGATCCGTGCACTGAAATCAAAGTACGAAGCCGTAAAGGAGGGTGAATAGACGTGTCCGATGAAAGAGTATATTTACCATCGATTAAAAAAGACATTATTCTCACGATGCTCGCGAAGGGCGAAAGACTTGATGGAAGACGCTTTGATCAGTACCGGGATATAAAACTTGAAAAGGGCATTGTAAAAAAGGCGGACGGCTCTGCGCGTGTATTTTTAGGCTCGACACAGGTAATTGCAGGCGTAAAGTTGTCAGTTGGTAATCCATTCCCAGATGCGCCGAATGAGGGGGTACAAATAGTCAACGCGGAATTATCCCCACTTGCTTCTCCCTTCTTTAAGTGGGGCCCCCCGGGAGAGGAGGACATCGAACTGGCCAGGGTTATTGACAGAGGCTTTAGGAGTGCGCGAATGGTGGATCTTTCAAGGCTGGTTATAATTCCGGGACTCAGGGCCTGGACACTCTATGTAGACATATACCCCCTGGATCATGGTGGAAACCTTATAGACGCCGCTGGTCTTGCTGCTTTGCTCGCCCTTTTAGATACGAAGGTTCCTAAGACGGCGGTAGAGGACGGGAAAGTGGCTATCCTGGACGAAAGGGATCCATTGCCAATAACATCACTCGTAACTTACGTTACAATAGCGAAAATCGGTGAGTACTTGATACTGGACCCTAGTCTCGAGGAGGAACTTACAGCTGATGCAAAACTTACCTTCGGCATAACGAAAAGTGGACAAATATGCGCAATACAAAAAAGCGGCGAGGGTTCTTTTAAGCCAGACGAAGTAGTCAAAGCAAGAGACTTGGCCCTAAACGCGTCGAAACAGTTATTTGACGCGGTCGAGAAAATTCTTAGCAGGCAAGAATAGGATAGTGGCGATGAGGGCGACGCTAAGTTTATATTTAATGTCTAAAGTGTTCCCCGGTGCAAATAATGGGTAAACATACGAAGGTTGTTGGTCCCGCGGGGCGGTTTGGATCACGTTACGGCTCAACTCTTAGAAAGAAAGTTGCCGCTATTGAGGCTAAGATGAAGAGCAAGCATAAATGTCCCAGGTGCCAAGCTGTCGGGACTGTTAGGCGGCTCAGCATCGGTGTATGGTACTGCAGGAAATGCGGCTACAAGTTTGCTGGAGGCGCGTGGCTACCCAAAACCGAGGCTGGGAAGACATTTACACCCGAAGAACTAAAACAAATGGGTCTCTAGCACGTGCTCTGAAAATATTCTCGCTAAACAGGATACTTCTCTAGGTGTAAGCTCCCTAACCCTTTTCTCGCTAGAGACATTACACCTGTCCAGTAGTTCTTCGGCTTCTCTCCGATCCACGAGTAGTCCATGTTCAAGCGCCTTTACTATCTTCCTGTTTATGTAAGGAAAAACCCTCCTGGTAAATTCCTCAACAGTCCTTATCTCAGCAAAATTCCTGTCACTCCTCGGCACCAATCTCAAAAAGGATGTATACACCTTCGGCCTCGGGTAGAAGGAATAAGGCGAAACATCAAACAATTTCTCCACGTTATAGCATAACTGCGCAATCACACTTAACCTACCGTAATCCCTCGTGCCTTCCCTTGCAAGCACACGCTGCGCAACTTCTCTCTGAACACCGAGAAAAGCTTCCACTAGGCCCGCATCATAACACAGCTTGACTATCAAAACCGAGGAAATATTAAAAGGAGTATTCGACACGACAACGTGCCTCGATAGGCTGTTTTCGAAACAGGTAGCATCACAAAGCACAAGGTCCACATTAATAATCCTCCGCCTCGCCAGTTCTTTCTTTAAGAAATCCAAGAAAACCTCATCAACGTCACAGCCATAAACATACTCCGCTTTTCCAGCCATGTACAGCGTCAAACTACCCACACCGCTCCCAACTTCGTATACAACCTTTCCCTCAACCAAAGACGCGACCTTCTCAGCTACCAAGTCATCGACTAAAAAATGCTGGCCCAAATGCTTCTTCGCCTTAAGAGCCCCAAGCAAACTATGCACATAGCCCCTAAGCATCCTATAAAGCCTCCACCCAAACTTACCTGCCAGTACGAAAACTTTTCAACTCAACCTCCTTAAAAAAGGTATTTTGTGAGAACAGCTCTCGACTTTTACAAAACCACCGTGATAATGAGCACCCAAACCTTATGTAGGATTTCCAGCACCTGGCGCGCGCATAGATTACGTTACATAGAAAAATCACAGCACGTGCTGATTTCAAAGACGAGGCACTAGCGTGCCGATACCTCGCAGGGCATCCAAGCACGCATCCATGCATCATTGAAAGGACAGCACAGAACAATAGAGACTGGTGCCCGCGAAATTCTAAAATCGGCAGAACGCTACCCAGAATAGAAAAAAAGCTGTAAAAATATGCAGCAAAGAAAGACATGTAGCCAAAAGGACCCACAACGAGGGGGCTACTTGACCTCGCGGAAAACCCACCCTACCAGCAACCTAGAAAAGTGGAGGCCCTGGCCGGGATCCTCGCCCAGCCGGTGTAACCGGCCGGGATTCGAACCCGGGTTCGCCGGCTTGCTGTGCATACGCTCCACAGGCCGGCGTGCTGCCACTACACCACCAGGGCCTCCGGTGCATGATTAATAGTCTTGTCGAAGTTTAAATTTTTTATGAACAGGAAGGGCTCGCTGTTTAAATGAAGACCGTGTATGATGAGGGGGTACTTCTTCCGGGTTTTTTTCCTTATGATCCTCAAATGTTGTTCCTGAATTAAGGTTAATGTAATAGTTTGGAAATAGTGTGGCATATGGCGCCGGGGCCGGGATTCGAACCCGGGCACCCAGGAACGGGTAGTGGATCTCCATTGTGGCCTCTTTGGGCGTCCACCGCCTTAGTCCACTCGGCCACCCCGGCTAAGAATTATAAGGCTTTGGTAAATTAAAAGTTTTTCGCGCGTGGTGCATACATTTTTATTTTTTAAGCAGTAACGTAGTCATTAATGGACAGGAAAAATGTTGTGATTGTTCTGGGTCCAGCTGGCTGCGGGAAGACCTCTCTCGTAGCAAGCTTTGGCAAGTGGATGGAGAGAACGCAGTTTATAAAGCCTGGCTACGTCAACTTAGACCCAGGGGCCACCTTTACTCCCTATAAAGTCGACGTGGATATCAGGCGCTATGTTAAAGTAGAAGATGTAATGCTTCGTGAAAAGCTTGGCCCTAACGGTGCGCTGATAAGGAGCATTGAGATTGCCATGAACCACCTTGACGATGTTGTTCAGCGGATAAGTGCTTTAGAGCGGCCTTACATACTCATTGACACACCTGGGCAGATGGAGTTGTTTCTTTTCAGGAACTTTGGAGTTGATTTTGCAGAAAAAATGAGAAGTATTGGTAATTTGATCGGCATAGTTATTTTTGACCCCACGCTTGCTTCCCGCCCGCAAGATATCCTCTCGCTTAAGCTCTTAGCAACAATTGTCCAGTTACGCCTATGCATGGACGTTATCCCAGTGATAAGCAAGGGGGACCTAAATAGGGAGGCGAGAGAGAAGACTCTGAAGCTTTTGTCATGCCCCGAGTTGCTGGCGGAGGAAATAAAAACTGAGAGGGGGGTTCTAGGTGAGTTGTCTGAAAAAATCATCCAGGTACTAGACGAGTATAAGTTTGCCATGAGAATCCCTGTGGTTTCCTCGCTTACATGGGATGGTCTAGAAGAG
Source organism: Thermofilum sp. (assembly GCA_020832965.1). Next base: position 27,575 of record JAJHRM010000008.1, read on the forward strand.
CTTTACGACATGGTCCACGAAATTTTTTGTGCATGTGGTGACCTGACCTAGCACTCGCTGCGTGGTATCGAATATGGCGAGGCACGAGTGATCATGTGCGGCATTAGGGCTCATCAAACGCAGCTTTCAATACTAGGTCTGAGAATAAGCCTTCTTCCACATTTTTTAGCGGCACTCCTATTTCGATAACTTTAGTCCTGCCGTAGCGACCAAGGCTGATTACTCTCGCGTTAATTATTCCTGACACGTCAAGCTCATTTAGTATATCAGTAACCCTTCTGCTGGTTACAGGTTCTATACCGATTTTAGCAACCAATTCTCTATACTTGTCGTAGACTAAACCCGTAGTGATCGTCTTTACACTGCTGTCTCTGCTCAACAAGAACACCGCTGCCAAGACGAGCTTGACGTGCAGAGGCATAGTCTTGATTATGTCTACAGTTAGATTTTTCTCTATTTCATTCCGGGCCTTATCAACATGGATATCGGTTACTTGACTCGAGCGTTCTCTTTCGGCAATATCGGCTGCCTTAAGTAAAATGTCAAGTGCCAGCCTGCAGTCGCCATTTTGCCGGGCAGCTATGGCTGCAACTTTCTTGATGACTACATCGCTGACCACACCCTCATTGAAGGCCTCCCCAGCTCTCTGCCTTAGTATGTCCTCCAGCTGCACTGCGTTGTAAGGTGGAAAGACTAGCTCTTCCTCGCCTAAACTGCTTTTAACCCTAGCGTCTAGAAACTCGGTAAACTTTAAATCGTTAGTTATACCTATCACGCTCACCTTCGTACTTGACAACTGCTCATTTATACGTGTGAGGTAATACAGCACATCATCACCGTTTCTCTTGACCAGATTATCCACCTCGTCCAAAACAACTATCAGTATCCTCCGCCGCTTTTCCAGCCCCAGCGTAATTCTCTTCATCACTTCTCCCAGAGCGAGACCTGTGAAGGGGATCTTTATCCCGAGGAACTTTCCTAGTTCAGCAAGAACCCTGTAACTAGTATTATTCTGCCTGCAATTTACGTACACGTATTCTATTCTACCGCCCCCCCTCTCCATCAACTTCCTGAGGACATGTTTGGTTACTGCTGTTTTTCCAGTACCTGTCAAGCCGTAAATGAACACGTTAGAGGGACGGCTCCCGTTAATTGCAGGAGCGAGAGTAACAGCTAACCGCTTGACCTGCTCATCTCTATGAGGAAGCTCCTCAGGAACATAGTCAGGCAAGAGCTTCTCTCGATCCTTGTAGATCCTTGACCCCAGGTATTGCTCGAATATCTCCTCAACAGACATTATGCTTCTCCAATTGATCCAGTAGAACCAAGCCTTACATTATGCAAAAACTTGCGCAAAAAAGAAATTATAAAGATATGACTACTTTAAGACCACTTTTGTTAAGCAGCTTTTATGCACCAGAAAACTTATAAATTTAAATAAGCGTGCTCCCCCGTCACCTCGGGGATAGTTTTTGCTGGAGGGCTAGTAGCCTTCTGCGCGCACTAGCGCTACCCAGAGTGGAAGGAGAGCTCTCAAGGAGCTCGCACAGAGAAGAAACATAGAGCCCAGAGGACGTTTAACGAGGAGGCTACTCGAGCTCGCGGAAAACCACCAAAAGATTTAAACCCCAATAAATAACCAAACCCTTGGAGGGGGGCCCCGGTCGTCTAGCCCGGTCAACCTGCACGGCCGACAGGATACCGGCCTTTCGAGCCGAAGATCCCGGGTTCAAATCCCGGCCGGGGCACCAGAACACGCTTTGCCGTAAGCCTAAGCATTCACTTTTTCTCAAGAAGACCAACGCTGGCTCTTATAAGCCCGAAAAGGACGCGAAGATCCCTCTTTGAAAACCTAGTCTCACTCATAAGTCTTCTCAATGATAGGTTTAGCCTCTCCCGCTCGACGTCACTGTAACCTAGTATTGATGCAAGCTTGTCCAGGTGCTTGAAGAAAGCTTCAACCTCTTGCCTTGATGGTCTCTCAATTTCAGCCTCACGTACATGGTATTTATTATAGATTTCGTAGAAGAGGATCACTGCGGCATGCGATGCGTTGAGCGATGGATAAGCAGGGTTTGCCTCTATATGGACCACTAAGTCGCACAGCGAGAGCTCCTGCCTAGAGAGCCCCCAGTCTTCCCTGCCTATAACAATCAGCTTGGACCCTGTAGATTCGGCAAGCAGAGTCGCCATTTCAGAGGGTGAAATATACCTCCTCAAAGGTTGCTCGCCCTTGATCCCTGTTGAGCATACTACAACGTCGTGCTGCTCTATGAGATCCATGAAGCTTTCCACAATTTCGGCTTTTTCCACCACGTCTACCGCATGCATTGCATATTTTCGGCTCTCTAGCCCAACCGTGCATCTGGGACTTACTAGGTAAAGCTTCTCAAGGCAAAAGTTCTTCATTGCTCGGGCAATGTAGCCTATGTTTTGCTCGTAGAGGGGCTGAACAAACGCCACTGAGACCTCCTTCGAAATGCGCTCACAGGGGGGTGGTGACTCCTGCCTCTTAGAGCTTTCCACGAGCTTATGGAAAAATCCTTGCTAAAATATTTTAAGCCTCATTAGGGTCAGAGACCCATGGTCGGGGACCACTTTGAGGGTTTCAGGAGTAGCTATAAGTGGCTGATCAGGCTACCGAGGACCAGCATTTTGCTTACTGCAGCTCTTATCCTCGGAGCTACCTCACTAGCTTTTTCTTGGTCAATGAATCTCAGCCTTCTCGACCTCATTAAGTCTCTTATCCTGGGACTCCTCCCGCCAGCGTACCTGCACCTCCTCGGTAGGAAAGTGTTCACGTTTAGGAGGAGCCTTGGTTTGTTTCTCACGTTCCTGGTTTTTCTCCCGATATCACTCCTTGTTGGAAAGACTCCTATTTACGCCACGTTATTTGAGTTTTTCCTGGGATTTTTACTCACAATCGCTGTCTACAGCGTTTATAAAGGATTTGTCTACTTTGTTCTCCACCTTGCTCTTATACACATTCTAGGCCTGGACATAAAGCTACATTATGGGTTAGCAGCCTTCTACGCTGCCTCATTACTCACCTTTATAATCATTGATGGCAGGATAAGGAAAGTTGCAGGTGTGAGTGGCATAGGGTTCCTGGAGTCTTTTCTGAGGTACGTCCTCTCAGGCGAGCAGGCTGACGTTGAGTATTACCTGGAAAGAATCTCCACGGAGAGAACTCTTCCCGTACACATCTACTCGTTCTTTAGTAACGGTGAAGAGCTTGGTCGGTTAGTGGTGTCCACAATCCACCCCGGACCCCTGAGAACTCTAGGCAGCAGTACTCTCCCTCAACTAGTTAGGCAATGTTCCAGGACGCCTCTCCTCTTTCTGAAGGCTCCCTGTGCCCACTCCGAGAACCTACCAACAGTCAAGGCAGCCCGGAGAGTAGCAAGGACAATATGCAACGCAAATACCACGCCACAGTCAAGCCGAGCCTGTGTAGGAGCAAGCGACATAGACATCCTGGGAATCATAGTCTTAGACTTTGAGGGGCTGCCCCGACTCGCATTTCTCGACCCAAGAGTCATAATGGAGGATCTTCCGCACCGGGTATCAGAGCTTTCACTCGAAGAACTAAACACTGTAACCGTCGACGCGCACAACATGATTGCCCCAGGCTTCCTAAAGATCGACAACAGCCAGGAAGATGAAGTAGCCAAGATAATAGCCTCCCTGAAAACGGCTACTGAGAATAAGATAGCCGAAGGAAGAATCCTTGCAGGCTTCTCAAACATAAACTACTCGGACAATATAACGATTGGTCCAGCAGGGATAACCTGTGCAGCAATGGATATCGGTGGAAAAAGGTTACTGGTGATAAGCTTCGACGGAAACAACATGGAGCTGGACTTCAAGGCTAGGCTACTAACCAGGCTTAATAAAATAGCTGATGCAGTCTTGGTGACAACGACAGACACACACATCTATACCGGGCTATATCGGGGGAGAGACTATTACCCTGTAGGCTGGTTCAACCCCGAGAAAGTCATGGAAAAGACACTAAAATGCGCCGAGGACGCCCTAGCATCCATGCGGGAAGCTAGCGTCGGCTACTGGGCCATCCCGGTCAAGGACAAGTTCATGGACGGTGAGAAACTTAACAGGATATCGACGGCTACAAGGAAAAATACCCGAGATGGATTATTCCTAGTGCTACTCGCTTTAGCTATCTCGTTGTCGCTGCTGCTCCTTTAAAAGCCTAACGATGGACTCCCACTGTGCATCCACGAGCCTCTGAATCTCTTCAACGTCCTCGTCTTTTAGATGTGCAAATCTCCCCTGCAGCTTTAAGTATTCCCTTACAGGTTTCCTCTTATTCTTGTCGACTAGGTTCTTGCTGGGACCCGTCAAGCTGAACCTTCCGTGGTCAACCTCGTAGAGGACCCACATGCCGGTCTCCACAGCTAAGCGGGCAACCCTCACTGTTAGGCTTGAGTCGTATCTCCAGCCGGGTGGACAGGGGGAGAGAGCGTGTATGTACTTTAACCCGTCCCCAATTCTCGAAGCCTTCCTTATCTTCTCATAGAGATCGTTTGGATAGGCTGGGTTTATAGTGGCGACGTACGGAACCCTGTGGGAAGCCATAATGGAGGGGACGTCTTTCTTGAAGCTAGGATTGCCTAGCGGAGTCGTAGTTGTCCAGGCCTTGTAGGGTGTACTGCCTGACTTCTGTATGCCCGTATTCATGTAGGCCTCATTGTCATAACAAATGTAGATAATGTTGTGTCCCCTCTCAGCAGCTCCGCTTAAAGCCTGAATACCTATGTCGACCGTGCCACCGTCGCCAGCCCACACAACGACGTTCGCGGTTCTTCCAAGCTTGTCTAGCGCCTCAATCATTCCCGAGGCAGCCGCAGCACTGGCAGCGAATGCTATGTGGAGAACCGGGACCTTGAAGGCGGACTTTGGATGCGGCCCTGCTATCACGCTTGTACAGCAAGCTGGTATAACAAGGTAAGTGTTAGGCCCCAGAGCCTTTAGCACGTGTCTAAGTAGCAGTGCTGCGCCACACCCTGGACAGGACGCATGACCCTTAAGCAGGTATTCTTCCTTTGGGTACATCCTGTGCGACATCTACCTCACCCACCAAATTGTTTTACCCATGTTTTTGGGAGCCTCCCTAACCATCCCCACGAAGTCCTCAGCATACACGTCGGTGCCTCCTACGCCGACCACATAGTCGACTATTCCCACGTTAAGCCCTCTTGAGGCAATGAGCGAGGCAAAGTCTAGACCTATAGGGGACATGCTTCCAAACGCAGAGGACCTGGCTGCGATAACTATTGCTTTGACACCCTCGAGAGCTCTGGACAACTCGTTGTATGGGAATGGTCTGTACACCCAGAGCTTTAGTGCCCCCACTTTTTCACCCTCTCTGCGTAAAATGTCAACGGCCCTGAGGGCTTCCCCCATTATAGACCCTATACCAATGATCATTGTTTCTGCATCGTCACACCTATAGCACTCATACGTCCCTGAGTAGTCACGCCCAGCATGCTTTGCGTACCTGCTTGCTGCCTCCTTGAATGCCCCTAGAACTTTTTCAGATGCCTCCCTCATAGCATACCTGACTTCGAGGTACTCAGGTGGGTAAGCAAGGTTTCCATGGGACGCAGGCTCATCACTGCTTAAAAGCGGTTTAAATGATCTCTTAGGAGGTAAGACCTTTGCAGCCTCCTCCTTGCCCAGCACGTATACCGGCTCGTATGTATGGCTAACCTCGAAGGCGTCCCAGCTAACGCATGACGGCAAAAGCACGTTCTGGTTTTCCGACACAGAAAACGCGATGAGGAGTAGATCGTAAACTTCCTGAGCATTTGAAGCAAAGAAGAGGTTCCACCCGCTATCCCTCATAGTGTAGAAATCCGCGTGCTCGCTCCAAATACTCCACGGTGGACCCAGGGCACGCGTCACTAGCCCCATGACTATTGGTAGTCTAGCACCAGAAGCCCACCATACAACCTCGTACATGTATAGTAGACCCTGCGCACTCGTCGCTGTAAATGTCCTCGCGCCCACGCTGGCTGCTCCAATAAGCGCAGCCATGGCACTATGCTCGGACTCTACACGCACGAACTTGGCGTTTAACTCGCCAGAGGCAATAAAGTCAGCTATCTTCTCGATGACTGTTGTTTGAGGCGTTATGGGGTATGCAGAAACAACATCCACGTCTGCGTCCCTCACAGCATGCCCAGCCGCATAGTTGCCCGTAAGTAAAAGCTTAACAGCCATAGCTTCACCCCTCCCTCACCATAGTTATAGCCTTAAAAGGACACTCCTGTGCGCACACTCCACAACCCTTACAGTACTCATAGTCTATCCTCACGATCTTATGCAGGTCATCAACCTCAATGGAGCCCTCAGGACAATAAAGCCAACAAACACCACAAAGCTTACACTTGGACACGTCGACTACCGGTCTCTCTGTACGCCAAGACCCAGCAGATACAGCACCAACTGTCGGCCTAGCCAAAAGCTTAACTGCACTTCCTGACATCCTCCCACCCCTTCTTAACAGCCTCAACATTTTCTTCAACATGGGACTTAATAAGACCCTTTACCGCCCCCTCCACATGTGAGAAATCTAGCCCACCATATGCCCTTGCAACCGCGCCAAGCATAGGCATGTTCACCAGGACTATGCCCGCAAGCCTCAGCCCCAACGACTCCGCTACAGAAACAGCATCGAGACAGTAAGTCTCCACTCCGCTAGGCAAGCTAACCTTACGCCCGGCACTATTTACAACTATTTTCCCGCCCTGCTTCAAGAAAGCCTCGACTTTAAAAGTGGCCAGCAACGTGGGGTCTAGAATGGCAACCAAATCAGCACTGGTTACGCGAGCCCTGCTGAGAATCCTCTCACTGGAAATTCTGTTGTACGCAAATACCGGTGCACCCCTCCTCTCAGCACCAAAGAAAGGTATAGCAAGCGCATATTTGCCGCTCCTGATTAACGCCTCGGCTAACAGAGTGGCAGCAGTCACCGCGCCTTGCCCGCCCCTACCAAGCCAAATAACATCAAATACCGGTTCCATGGCGCTACACGCACAGGCATATCCAGGAAATTTATATACTTTGTCAGGGGGTAACACAGAATGTTACATTTATAGCACTTTATGTATAGATGCAATCCAGAAATTTATATACCTGCCGTTAGTAGTTTATAAGATGATGAAACCAAAAATAATTGTCACTCCCCCGGGACCGAAATCAATGGAGATAGTAAAGAAAGACTCCGAGCTACTCATGCAGAGCTTCATGAGGTGGTACCCTTTAGTAGTGCGGCGAGCCTACGGCGTGTGGATCGAGGATGTTGACGGCAATGTTTACCTGGACTTTAACTCTGGAATAGGAGTAACAAATACTGGGCATACGCATCCAAAAGTCGTAAAAGCTCTGAAGGAACAGGCCGAGAAATTCCTCCACTATTCACTGACAGACTTCATGTACGAGGAGCCGGTTAAGTTAGCCGAAAAGCTTTCCCAAATAACCCCCGGAAACTTCTCAAAGAAAGTCTTCTACACGAATAGCGGGGCAGAGTCTATAGAGGCTGCTATAAAAACTGCCAGAGGACATTTTAAGGGCACGAGACCCTACATTATCGCCTTCATCGGTTCCTTCCACGGGAGAACCTACGGCTCCCTTTCCCTAACGAGTAGCAAGCCCGTTCAGCGAAGGCACCTGGGCCCACTGCTCCCGGGAGTGTACCACGCGCTGTACCCCTACTGCTATCGCTGCCCTTTCAGGCAAAAATACCCCGAATGTGACTTGTGGTGTGTAGACTTCATTGAGGAATGGATGCTTAAAAAGCACGTTCCACCGGAAGAAGTCTCGGCCGTAATCGCTGAGCCGATAGCGGGGGAGGGCGGATACATAGTTCCGCCGCCGGACTTCTTCAAGAGGCTTAAGGAACTGGCCGACAAGTATGGCTTCCTACTCATGGTAGACGAGGTTCAAAGCGGCATGGGCAGGACGGGTAAATGGTTCGCAATTGAGCACTTCGGCGTGACACCAGACATAATAGCAGTCGCCAAGGGAATAGCCAGCGGCCTACCCCTAGGAGCAATCATAGGAAAAGCAGAAGTAATGGACCTACCCCCGGGCTCCCACGCCTCAACATTCGGCGGAAACCCAGTAAGCTGTGCAGCCGCACTAGCAACCATACAGGTAATCGAAGAAGAAAAACTACTCGAGAACGCCACAAGGGTGGGAGAATACGCGATGAAGAGGCTAAGAGAAATGCAGACAGAGATACCCGCAATAGGAGACGTCAGGGGCAAAGGACTAATGATAGGCGCAGAACTCGTAACAGAGAAAGGAGACCCAAACATAAAACTACTACAGCTAACCCTCGACACGGCATTCAAAAAAGGACTACTCGTCATAGGCGCAGGCCTAAGCACAATAAGGATTGCACCACCACTCACAATCACACAAGAACAAATGGAAACAGGACTAACCATACTAGAAGAATCAATAAAAGAAGCACAAAGAAAACTCTAAAAAACTACCCTTTCTCCAGCCCCCAACATTATAAGCACCTACTCCGCAAAGAAAAAATTTATTACCCAAAAACACCTCTAAATACCGACCTTTGGGCCCGTAGCTCAGCCAGGAGGAGCACCCGGCTCATAAGCGCGCGGCGCGCGCTAAAACACCGGGGGGTCCCGGGTTCGAATCCCGGCGGGCCCACCACATGGGAAGTTTCTAATTGCTTCATAGCTTTAATGGTGTCTCGATGACTTCGTCTTCCCTGTATGTTTCTGTATGGTTTTTGGGAAAAGTTGTTTTCTGTTAAAACAGCATGCGTGATGAAGATTTCCGTTGGGTTCTTGCCGATTAGAAGATGCGGACACTTCCGAGTGTTGTTGAACGAGAGGTCAAGTTGCCCCTTGACCCGACCTATATCGTCACGGTTACGGGTCCAAGACAAGCGGGAAAGACGTATAGGCTTTTCCAGCTGGTAGGCGAGCTTCTGGCGAGGGGTGTGCCGGGGCAACATTCTCTACGTTAACTTTGAGCATGATAGCTAAGGAGGCTTGACGCTAACGATCTCGAAGACATGGTTAAAGTCTACTACGAGATGTTTGAGCCCACGGGGAACCAGCCTGTATACATGCTCCTCGACGAGGTCCAGCTCGTAAACAACTGGGACAAGTGGGTCCGCAGGGTCCACGACTCGGGAAGGTTCAAAATATGCGTAACGGGGTCTACATCAAAGCTTACAAGCAGGGAGATAGCAGACGCCCTTAGGGGCAGAAGCGTAGACTATACAGTCTTCCCATTCAGCTTCCGGGAATTCCTCAAGGCAAAAGGAGCGGAGATTCGGGACCCTGAGACCCTTGCATACCTAGAGGAAAGAGGCGCAGTGCTACGCCTACTCAGAGAGTACCTTATGTTTGGGGGTTTCCCGAGAGTAGTCCTGGCAGAGACGTCCGAGGAAAAAAAGAAACCTCCTCAAGTCCCATTATAATGCCATATTCTACAGGGACCTAGTCGAAAGGTGCAGGCTGGACCCAGGCGTCCTCGACCTCGTGCTCTCCACCCTCGTCACAGGCGCGACAGGTCTATTCAGCGTTTCAAAGCTCTACAACTTTTCAAAGTCACTGGGATACAGGACAAGCAAAGCCAAACTTATAGAATACGTCGAGTGCGCCAGGCAGGCCTACCTAGTACTCCTCTCCGAGATCTATTCCCCCACAATTAGAAACAGGAAACAGTACCCCAAAAAAAGCCTACATAATAGACAACGGTATAATCACTACCCTGAGCACAGAATCTACAGAAAACCTCGGTAAACTAATGGAAAACATTGTCGCAGTCGAGCTAGCCCGAAACAGCTACACACTAAACTACTGGAGAGAATACGGCAAAAGGGAAGGCCCAGAAGTAGACTTCGTAATTACAGAGGGGCACAGACCAAGACAACTCATACAAGTCACCTATGCATCAAGCAAGACAGAAATAAAGCCGGGAGAAAAAGCCGCACTCATAAAGGCATCCATAGAACTCCAAACAACCCAGGCACTAGTAATAACCTGGGACCTCAAAGCCCAGGAACAACACGGCAACCTAAAAATAACATACATCCCACTCTGGCTATGGCTACTGCAACCCCAAAAATACCTACCACAACACTAGCCAATAAGCCAGCCCAAGCAAGCTAGACCCAGCCATCCAACAATACAAGAACAAACCAAAGACCCACCACAAGCTCATCCACAAACAAACACCACTAGGACCCCTTAACAGGAAAACCCTTTGCGTACCATAAGGAACATATATAAAAACCTCCCTTACGCTCTCTTTCTCCAAACCACAGTGCGTGCTACAGGAACCCTAACACCGTCCCATTCACACTAAGTACAGTGCTCTCAGAAGACCTTCGCTCCACAACATGGAACAAAAGCTCCTGTAACCTCTCCTCTTAACCCTCTCCCTGTCGCCTAGCCCCGAGAAATAGGAGACAATAATTCCCAGTACCAGCAAAGCTAACGCGCACTACGTGCTAGCTCAGCTTGGGCTGCACAAAAGACAATTTTAAGTGCGTTACCCGTAAACGGCTACTGGCGCGGCTTCGCCGTCAATAGAAGCTTAGCAATATCACTCTTAGTAATAATGCCCACGATCTTCAACTCGTCCTCCACAAGGACCGCGGGCATCCCCCTGCTCAGCATCCTAGCTACACTCCGTATCTTGGTCGAGCAAGAGATGATCGGCAACGGGTCCGACATCACGTCCGCAGCAGTTAAGGCTGCAGCCCTAGCATTTTCCCTAATAAATGCCCTTAAAACATCGTCATCAAAAACCGTTCCAATATTCTCAGACATGTTCTCATTGAGAACCGGCAGCTGGCTGAACCCCCTCTCCCACATGATCCTAGCAACCTCTAAAAGGCTCGTGGATGGCAAGACGTACACCACGGGCTTAGACATCACCTCACAAGCCGTTAGCTCCTCCTCCATGAATTCCTCGAGCGCCTGAAAGATCCTCATCAGCGTAGATACCCTGGGATTCACCTTGCCAGACTCGATCCTAGCAATTAAGCTCTGACTCACCCCCGCCCTCTGAGCAAGCTCGGCTTGCGTCAGACCTGCACGCCGCCTAAGCAGACGTAGCTCCTCCGGAGACGGTATTGGCATACCAAAAAGCAATTAACCTCAAGCATTTTTAACATTTATGGTAGTGATGACTCCTAGCCGGATGACAAGTGATTAAGAGCCTAAAAACTGAGCCGCTCAGAACAGAACCTTCAGTCACATTTATCAGCCGTCACAAACAGGGAAAAGCCCCTATTCAAAATACTCATCCATCAAACTGGGACCCATTACAACAACGGGGAAAAGATTTAGCTCCTCCTCTCAATAATCGTGAATACGCCCCCTCGAAGCTTGCACCAGAGGAGAACCACAATGTGCGTAAGCGGGTTAAGAAGCAACAGCGCCCTGTAAGGCTCCGAGACGTAAAGAAGCCTGTAGAACACCGGCGACGCTATAATCACCACAAACGCTGAAAACGATAGGATAGAGCTCAGCGTCATCGCCCTCTTCACGGTCACAGCTAATAAAACGGCCAGCGGCACAAAAAACACATACATCAAGGCTATCCCTGCCAGATACACGGCAACATCCACGATGCCCACAGTCCACGCCAACACCAATGAGCACAGCGCTACCGGGGGCATACTTATCAAGAGCACCGTCACAGCAATGAAGGACGCAAGTATCTC
>JAJHRM010000094.1 GCA_020832965.1 Thermofilum sp.
TATGAATAAGTAACGCGCACTGAAGGGGAATAATTCTCGCGTACACAAGCGATTGTTTATATAAAGGTTCATGCCAGCTCTTAGCTTGAGGTTATGGGGGGCTACCAGCGCTTCCTGGCTCCGGGATTCAAGCCCTTCGACCCTCTTAAGCTCGCGAAGGAGACTGAGAGGATAGTTACCAGGTGGGGGGACGAGGGGCTGGAGAGGAAGTACACTGACTTCTACTGCGTCCCGGTCTACAGGGGGATCGCTACGGGGTACGCTGTTGGATGCTGCTTGAGGTGCTTTTACTGCTGGTCAAACTGGTCTAGGGATTTCCCCGAGAAGTTTGGGAGATTCTACTCGCCGAAGCAAGCTGCAGAGAAGCTCTTTAAAGCTGCAGAGGAGGGGATAGCGTACTCGGATTATTGGAGAAAGTTAATACCGAGAATAAATAAGCTGCGTATATCCGGGTGCGAGCCGACGATAGGGATGGAGCACCTGCTGAAACTCCTGGAGTACGTTGAGGAGTCGAAATACCCGCTTTTCATCCTCGAAACCAATGGGATAATTCTCGGGAGCGATAGGAATTACGTGAGGAGGCTCGCGGAGTTCAAGGATAAGCTCTACGTCAGGGTTTCCTTTAAAGCCGCAACCCCGGAGGGGTTTACGCAGAGAACGGGGGCTATGGGGGAATTCTACGTGCTCCCATTCAAAGCCCTGAGGTACCTGCTGGACGAGGGGATAAACGCGAGGGCTGCCGCAATGACTGATAGCAGGGTCATGCCGAGGAAGGAGAGGGAGCTCTTGCTACAAATGCTGGACGAAATAGATCCGGAGGCAGACTACCCAAAAACCCTGGAGGAGGAAGTCATAGACCCTTACGACACCACTATAAAGCGGGTGAGAGCCTACATGGACAAGGATTTCGCGGAAAACCTCCTGCGCGAGCTGGAGCACCTGCCTAGCTCTGAGCATTAAGTCCTGTGAATGTGGACACATGCCCGCTGATCATATTTCCTCGGTCCCGCACGGGACTGGGTTTAGTGGGGTTAAGGCTGCTAGCGCGGAGCCAGGGGTTAGAGGAGGCGAACTCCGAGCCGCTTATTGCCCCGTTTACTTTTGGCAGTTTGTGCATACGAAAGTCTTCCTGTTTATGGGTTTCTGCATGTAGAACTTTATCTTACCCCCGCAGACCCTGCAATTCCCGTTATACTTGTTGTACACCAGGAGGAGTGGAGCGATCCCCCTCCCCTCAATCTTCATCTCCAGAAATTCCCTGCTGAGCTTTTCGCATACCTCTACTACCCTCTCGATCTCCGCCATCGATAGGCTTTGAATCGCCCTCTCGGGGCTTACTCCCGCCCGGAACAGTATCTCATTCCTCAAAATGTTCCCCACACCCGCAATTACGGACTGGTTCAGTAGAGCTACACCAATCTTCTCACCCTTAAACTTCAGCAGGTTTTCAATGGCTCTCCTCCTGTCCCAGTCGCTACTCAATGGGTCCGGTCCAAGCTCGCCTTTAAGCCTGCCGACAAGCTTCTCAGCCCTGTCAATCTCAACGATCGGCGCATTGTAGACAACGAGCTTCTTCTCGCACCCCTTCACGACGAGCCTGACGAGCCTCTCCGGCTTAAGCAGACCCTCATCGATCCTGTAGATGTGTATTGACCCGTACATCATCAAGTGAATGCGTATGGCTAGCCCGTCGAAGAACAGGAGTATGTTCTTGCCCAGGGAGTCCGCGCCTGTAAACCTCCGACCCAAAACTTCGGTGACGGGGACGTGAACCCTCCTATGACTTTTGACAAAAACCTCCTTGACAACCTCACCGCTAAACTCCCTGCCTATCCTGATGGCGTAAGCCTTAGCCGTAGGACCCTCAACCACGAATAAAACTGCAGAAAGCTTAGACTTAAATTCAACTCTCCGCGCCAAAACTCGCAAATTTTTAATAGGCCTAAAAACCATGATTCTCAGATGTCCCTATCTGCCAATGAGAAGAAAAGGTTCCTGAGAGCCCTCGAGGAGGACAAGGAATTCAGGTACGCAGTGGCAGGCTACCTCGGACTCTCTGAGACGCTCAAAAGACTAGACTCCCTAGAGGAGAGAATGGTGGAGCTCTCCGAGGGGCAGAAAAAGCTCTGGGAAGAGGTAAAAGCACTCAGAGAAGATGTAAACACATTAAAAGACGACGTGAGCACGTTGAAGAGCGATGTGAACATGCTTAAAAGCGATGTAAACATTCTAAAGAGCGACGTAAACATACTCAAAAGCGATGTAGGCACGCTGAAGGGCGACGTCGGTTCGCTGAAAACTGATTTCAGCATACTAAAGAGCGATACTAGGGCTCTGAGGGAAGACGTGAGGCAAATCCGTACAACCCTGGAAAGGTTAACCCTGACGGCTGAGGAGGAGGCTAGAAGCGTGGTGAAGCACAAGCTGAAGGAGAAGCTAAACATCGACATAGAGCTAGACAGGATCTTCATAGACGCAACGGAGGTGAACATGTACGGCGCTGCGGGAGACATCTGCGTGGTCGGAGAGGCTACAGTGAGGCTTGGACCCAACCTAGTAAACGAGCTACTAGGCAAAGTAAAGATGATAAGGGACAAGAGACCTGACCTCCTCAGAAGAAAGCTAATTAAGGTCATATATACGGACTATGCGACCCCGGAAGCAGTAGAAGCCGCCACAAGGAGCAAAGTCTGGATACTAAGATGGGAAAAAGAGCTCACGCCTATAGCCATCGAGGAGACCGGCTAAGCAGAGTTTTCCAGGCCCTCATAAGCCAGGCCGAACTTGCACTATCCCCCCGCAGCTTGCGCCGCTGTGTTACCCCGCCATTAGTGCAAGGCTATGAATTTTACTCCGCTGGGGCGTAGCTGTAAAGGCTTTTCGCTGTGATTACGCTCGGTTCGCGTTTTTGCGTCACTAAGACCTCCAATGCCACCTCTCCTCTCCTCAGGCGGCTTTATCCCAGCCTTGAGGAGCTTCGGCTTCACATAGAGAACCTTCATCATGAGGGACGCGGCGTATAGCTGGCCAGCGCAGTCGAGTAGATCCTCCCTCTTCTCCCCAGATTCGTAGTACTCCTTAACCATGAGGTCAGCTATTCTCCTCAGCTCGTAAACATCGTCCATAGTGTAGTCATCGGGGCTCTTGCCCAGGATCCCGATCAGCCTTTTCCTCGCCTCCTCCGTGTAGTACTTGGACGCTGAGGTGGGAATGTACGCCCTCAAAGCCCTTCTCCCTGAGGACCTCGAGCAGGAGCTCGTTAAACCCGAGTACCCCTATTTTCAGCGTCTTCACCCCCTCATCAAGCCTCCCAACCGCGCTCCTGAGAGAATACACATCCTCCCTTAACGAGGAGAGGTCCTGCCTCAAGCTGCTGAAGTCTTGCTCCAGCCTGCTCACTCCCGTCTCTAGGCTGCTGATTCTCCCCGCGAGCCAGTACCCCAGGCTGGCGGAGGAAGAGATTATCGTACCAAGCAGCACGATGAACTCAAGCAAATCTACGTGGAATACCTGTGGGCAGCTATTTTAAAAGGCTTGTGTTTTTTAAAGACGATTACACGGTGATGTGTTTAGTGCGCTACTCCTTACACAGCATAAGCTCAGAAGCGCGCGCTGCTGGAGAAAAACGGTTACCGCTCAGACCCCTGAAGAGTTAAAAGTAACAAGGTACCTGGAAGGTTTTATACCTCACATAAATTTCTCCCACTCGCGCTTTATCAGCGATATTATAATGACTGGAATAGTTACGAGCAAGTAATTAAACACCTTCCCTGGGGAGTCAATCGCAAAGAATATACCAAACATGATTGGTATGGCACAGGACATGATTGCTACTATGGCCCCCTCTTTCATGAGTTTCCACATCCAGCGGGCCGAAACTAAAGGGAAAACCCCTATCGTTACGAGACCCAGCCCTGCACCGACAGCCGCTCTGAGGGGATCTTCGCCAGGACCGTAAAGTGGCAAACCAGTTAACTCCTTGGATATTAGATTTAGCTGCTCAAATTCATAGATTGGGAAGCCAATCAACCCGGATACCATCATGGCAAGACCTCCCACAAACAGGATAATTCCAATTGCATGAAAGAAAAGAGAAAGCCCCGTTACTAAGGCCGGCCTTTCCCCGGACTTAACTGCCACCTCCCTAGCCCACCACCTTTTAATTGTCGGCGGCAAGGTCTCTATTGGATGCTCCTTGAAGAACTTCTCGAGCGTTCTCATGGATCTCCATGCGGGGAAGATGAAAGCGTCGCCGAGACTTGAGCCAAGAAAACTAGCAAACCAAGAGCCAAACGTACAGCCGAACAGGGCATCCGAATTGCTTAAAATCTCTAGGTTCAATTTATTCGGGCTCATGATCTCCGCAATCATTGTAAAACCAATTAAAGCGAGGTAAAAGGGTGTTGTAACCTCGATTTTTGAACTTAGCTCCTTTATCAACTCAATGCAGGCAGGATCATCAGTGCCAATATAGAGGGCTATCATCTCCGCCGAGCTTTTTGCCCTTCCGCCCCTTCTCCTTGAGGTAAAGAGCATACTGGACAAAATTCCGGCAATAGCGGAGACGGTAGGGATGAGACCAAAGTAATAAATAAGGAGAGTCGCAAATGAGAGAAAAAGTATTGTACAGAGAGAAAAAGCTATAATTTCTCCAGTATACTGAGCCCTAAAGTACTCTATAGCGATCTCCGCCTGTGTAGCTCTCTCCACTGCTTCCAATGTTTTTCACCCCAACACTTAAGCCTTTTCCACCGAGCGTCTGCCTAGTGCATTAACATACGCGCTAGGCGTATATTGACACCTGGGCTTAGGCGCGCTAGCTGTTTGAGCTCGATGCTGAATAGCTCCGCGCATGCATTTAACCAGAAACGTACCCGTAGAGCTTATGTTCACTGATAGGACGCTTTCTACGTCATTAAGTTTTCCTCACCTAGCTAGCGTGCAGCTAGCTAAAAGGATGAGAACGGTGCGCCCAATGGACCGCGGCCATGTATGGAAAGTTTTATTTTTGGCAGGAGTATAAGACAGCTGATGAGAGGGGAGCAAGCAGTTGCGAACGTGGAGATAACGCATGGAGGAAGAAGGATCAAGCTCAAATGCCTTGTGGACACCGGAGCTAGCTTGAGCGTAATCTCCAGAGAGATCGCTGAAGAGATCGGCGCCTTCATCCCCTTTAAAGAGCCAGAAAAACCCTACGAGGTGGGGACTGCGAGCAGAGGGGGGAAGCCGAGGATAATCGGCTACTGCAGGGTTGAAGTAAGGTTTGAGGGCGTGGAGGTGCCGGGAGGGGCTGTTTTTGAGGTCGCCGAGAACCTAAGAGGGGGCTTAAACCTCGTGATAGGGAGACCTGAAATAGATAAGTGGGGCATCGTCTTCACGCCCGAGGGACCAAGGCCGAGAAGGGTGCCAATAGAGTTCGAGATGATATAGTTTCGTCCTCTAATGAGTTATAACTGTGAAGCCTTTTTAGGCATCTGCCAAAAAGTTTAAGATCCCTCCTCGTTTTCCTTTGACGCTTCGAAGCGCGCACATTCCTAGTTA
Organism: Thermofilum sp.; assembly: GCA_020832965.1. Next base: position 5,542 of record JAJHRM010000094.1, read on the forward strand.
GCAGGGTTAAGCCATTGTTAACTGCCTATGCGGAGATTACATGATCCGCTGCTGACAGCTGGCTATCCTTCGTCTTAGGGTTCATTGGCCCCTCAAGTCTCGAAGCAACAGTCCTCTAAAACGCAAAAATAGCTACACCCTGTAAACAGGCACTAGGAATGTTTCTCCTATACATGCCGCGCGCTTACTCCGGCGAAGGCTATAGCCGAGGTAGCAAGAGGTAGCTGCGCCAGCAGAACTACAGCTATAGCAAATTTCTAGTTAACGTCGTACATGGAATTCTTGCTAGCGCGCGCAAGCGTGTAAAATAACTGAAAAGAGATACTTAAACAGGGTCATGGCGACTTAGAGATGACGCTCGCTTAGAGTTGAAGCACGTCTGTAACTACCTGGAAAGAGTGTAAAGTCTTTACAGTGGTATCCCAATTTTGGGGTTTTCGCGACCAATCGTTGCCGAAATGGGTTTTTCTGAGCGTGCTCTCTTAGCACCCTCCACTCAATAGTTTACGAAACAGTTTTCTTGAGCTTTCTAGCCTTAAAGGCACATGCATAGCTCACAAATTTTTAACAACGCTTGCCCTAACCATCGAGGAAGTTGATTAGACAGAGTTTCCCTGCGTAGCAGTCCCTGCGTGCTCGTCTGCGCTCACTGTGATATTAATTTCATTTCCTTCAAGAGTCACAGCACTACCTTTTTATAAAGTTCTCTAATCTAATACGTGGATGGCAAAAAGAAGTAACAAGCTAAAAGAGGAAATACTCGACCTCCTCGAGAGGGATAAGGAATTCAGGTACGCAGTGGCAGGCTACCTAGGAATCTCTGAGACTCTGAAGAGGCTTGACTCTCTTGAGGAAAGAATGGCGCAGCTACTTGAGGAGCAGAAAAAGCTCTGGGAGGAAGTCAGGGCTTTACGTAAAGGGCAAGAAAAGCTGTGGAGGGAGGTAAAGCGCATCCGTGTCACGACAGACAGGCTTGCTCTAAGCCTAGAGGACGAGGCGAGGAGCTTCATCGCCCATAGGCTTAAACAAGAGCTAGGAATAGATGTAAAGCTGGACCGCGTCTTCGTGGACTCAAAGGAGATAGACATCTACGGGGCAACAGGGGACATATGCATTGTCGGAGAAGCAACTACTAGGCTGGGAACAAAGCGCATCGAAAGGCTCCTAAGGAGAGTAGAGCTAATCAAACAGAGGAGACCAGACCTCCTCAGGAGGAAAATCATAAAAGCCATCTACATCCACGTAGCGGTCCCGCAAGCCATAGAGACGGCCATAAACAACAAGGTCTGGGTACTCGACTGGCAGAGAAACCTGACACCAATAGCCATCGAGGAGACGGGCTGACACCCCCGGAAGCGCGCGCTCGAACACCTTTGCTGTTCATCATTTTCAGCGCGCTTTACTTTTTCCATTGATCCTAGCTGATCTTAATATCTTTTAGGTCTTGATATTTTGTAAAAAAATAATTATTCATGGAAGTTCCCTAATTCATCCGACAACCTCTTGCACAAGCGATACGTCTTCTCAGCGCTCTCCACAGCCACCCTAGCCTCTTCTCCACTCACCACCTCGTCTGGTGAAAGCAGGAGCGCCTCTTCGCCATACATGCTCACCCCCCTCTTCTTAGCCAGGATCCTAGAAGTGTCCGCCAGGAAGTTTATCTCACCCTGGAACCACCCTGGAAACCTCCCCTTAGCTATCACCAGAACGTCGGAAACATCGTGCCTCTTGGGGTACTCGATACCCACAATCTTGGGGTGTGCAATATATAAATTCTGCCTTGGATGGTTCCCGCGGACCTGTGGTTTTGATGCGGTAAGGACTTTGATAGTAGCTTTATGTGGGGTAGTTTTGCTCTTCTGAGTAATATGATAATTCGCCCAAGCCTATTGGTGGAGTGATAAGGAAAAGTGCTTGAGAAAACCTCAAGCCCTGTGTTATGTGCTAGATATTCCTGGGACTTTTGTCATTGGTCATTGCTTTTATAAGTCAGGTAGGGGCTTAAGAGTTGTTGAAGTTTTCTTGTATGCTAGCGCGCTAGCCGAGGAAGCCGATAACTACCCCTAAAGTTCAGCCCCTCTTCTCCTCCTTCCCCCTCTCCCTCTGCTTTCTGAGGTTGTACCCTATCCAGAACCTCGAGTACCATAGCAGCTTCCAGACCTCCGTGTACTTGTCCCCGACCTCTTCCACCAGCTTGTCGGCTATCCTGTAGAGCTCGTCCGCCTCCTCTAGTGTGAGCTCATCCTTCTCTAGGAGCTCCTTGAGCCTCCTCCTCTCCCCCTCCGTCAGCACGTCCACGATGGGGTTCACGGACAGGACCCTGGACATCTCCCTCCTCAGGAGCTCGCTCGCCTCCTTCCTAAGGACTCCCTCGTAGCTGAGGAAATCAACCATGAACTCGTTCACGCTCTTCACGCTCCTCCTGAGGGAGTTGAACTTTTCATCTATGTATGCCTTAAGCGACGCCTCCAAGCCCCCAAGCCTTCCATCCACCTGCTCAAACCTCCCATCAATCTGCCTAAACCTCTCATCTATCCGTGCGAACCTCTCATCCATCCGTGCAAACTTCTCATCTATCTGCGCAAACCTCCTCCCAAGCCAGTAAGCCAGACCCATGATCGAGAGCAGCCCCCCAAGACCACCAACCGCTGAGAGGACATCGAGGATGTCAGCCACCCACGCCACCAATCCACATAGACGCGTCAGCATAAAAGGATGTCGCTGCAGAGACATTTTCAGCGTCGACAGGTGGACGGCGATGCCCAAAAAAGAGCGCGCTACACGGTAAGCGCCGGGCACCACGACTCCCAAGGCTTAAGCACCAAGAGCTTGAGGATCTACCTGAGAGGGCGCTTATAAGACCCTCTAGAGCTGTTAAATTCCATGGCTACCCGCCAAGGGCCAAATAGCATACATCGCTGTCAAAGGCTCGCCATAGCTGAACATCCTGGAGAGAGCGCATTATTGCTGTTTCACCCGTGAGTCTCTCGAGTCCTGTTAGGAGGTAGCCCTCAAAGCAAGCCCTTCGCATACCAGCAATGATAAAGCCAGTTGCAGTTAATATAGCACCGTAAATGGTTAACATCTTAAGGATGTTGCCATTACCGTAACTGCCCAGCATTGATGGCTGAGGAGCATGCACACGGCAACCGGCCCTATGGCAATGAAAGACAGTAGCATATGGTTTTATCCCGCACTCCACGAAGAATCACCCTAACATCTCCACCTTCACTAAAGTACATGAATGCCAAGCGAGCAGAGGCGTCGTCACAGATTCTCCAGAGGTATGGTCCGTAAAAGGGGATGTAGCACCCCGGTCTTTCGGCAAGCTCTCCAAATCCAACAAGAACCATTACAATTACTGGACGAGGTAAAGTCAAATGCGTTGAGCAGAGCGCTGAGAACTAAGATATGAGAACGCATCACCCGAGGACTCCAACCCCCTATCGCGCGCGACATGAAGAATTGCTTTCACAACTTCTTCGACCGCTCTAGTAGTACGGCTAGAGCCTCGCTTGCACTGTCCAGCTTCCTATTTAGAATGCTGTTCTGCTCAATGACCTGCGCGAGGAAGAGTATCGTTATGACTCTAAAGGCATCCTCATCCCTCATGGTCTTCAGCCTTTCATATATTGCCAAATACGGTCTTCGCAGCTGAGGCGCGGTTGCAGCTATCGCGTCAATGAGCCACGAATCCATGTCCACCCATACGCATTACCTTTATGCTTGAGCGATCCTTCGAATACAAGTTCCATATCGAAGCAGCTCAGTGGTCAGGCAATCGCGATGAG
>JAJHRM010000095.1 GCA_020832965.1 Thermofilum sp.
CTCCATTCAAACCACCCCCCTCAGCGCCAGCACGCCGCAGACCCCCTCGGCGCGCACCCCTAGCACGCCGGCCACCCGGAGCTCAGGCCAGCTCGGGGGGTACACGGCGATGACCGCCGGCCACTCCTCCACTAAGCTCGACGTGACCCGCTCGAGCTCGCTTAACGCCCTCTCCCGGCCCCTTCGCTTAATTAACCGCGCGCTCGCCTCGTAGAGCCCTGGCTTGAGGGGGAGCCGGAGGATCTCGAGGAGCGGCAGCACCTCGTCTGGGTTGTCCGCAGCGACCACGCGCGCGCTTGCCAGAGCCGGTTGAACCCAAAAACACACTCCGTGAACAGACAAAGCATCCTCAGCAAGAGTGAAGTCCTTGCCCTGCTCATACGCTCCAAGCACAAAAAATCTATCAGGCACCAAAGTTTTCCTAAGCTTGCAGAAATATATTTTCTGTGTCAAACGATCTTCAGCTAGCTATTCATGTCAATGGAACAAATAGTTTATCCAAGATTCCCTTATTAGAAATGTCGAAGCGGGCTTGATTCTCATGCCAGCCTTGCTCCACACCTCCAGCAGTACTTTGCTCCTGGCTCTACAGGTGCTCCGCAGCTAAGGCACTTTGCAACCTTCTCTGCCACCTTCAGCCAGGTGATCTTTGTGTCCTTACCGCTCGGGAACCTGACAACGACTCTCACTGGTACCTCGCCAGCAGCCCTCGGCCTCACGGGCACCTCCACCACGGCATCGCCGGAAAGCTTGACGCGACCGGGATCCAGCCAATCCACATCACCCTCAAGGCTCAGGGTAGCTGTGCCCGAGCCCTGAACCCTGACGAGAAGCCTACCCCACTCGCCAGCGCGAAGCCCCGAGCACTCCACGCCGAGAATGCTCGGGGGCAGCAACGCCAGGGGTAGCAGGTGCAGGCTCCCGAGGCGCCACAGCCCCGACCCCTACACCCCGCTCATACTCCTCAATAACCCTGACAACCTCCTCGTGCCTCCTCCCTCGAGCAAGATCTAGAGGAGTCCTACCATCTCTATCTCTAATGTTGGGGTCCGCTCCACGCTCCAGGAGCAGCTTAACAACATCGGCAAACCCCCTATCAACTGCTTTATGCAGTGGGGTGTTGCCATCTTTGTCCCTGGCGTTCACGTCGGCCCCCTTCCTCAGGAGCTCCCTAACCCTGGCAGCATTCCCATCTATCACAGCTTCGAAGAACTCCTCGTCCAAGCCCACGCCAGCCGGATGAATTCTCTGCTAATAAGCTTTAAGTTGTTCTGTAACCATCATTTTTCCATCGCTTTCTCCAGTAAATATTTGCTCATATATAAAGTAAAAATTTGGAAAAGTGTGCCTATGTTTAACTCTTCATCCTTTGGAGTAAGCTGTAGAGCTGGCTTGTTATCGCGTTGAGGTGGGTCATTCTGGTCTGGTATTCCTGGTAGCTGATGAGACCCCTCCTGTAGCTGTCGATCAGTTTTTCTGTCTCGCTTTTAACCAATCGATTATCTTGTAGATTTCCGCCATCACGTCGCCCTCTGCCCTCGGGCTCAGCCGGCTGTGGGGCAGGTTTGACACGAGCTGTTGGGCGGCCGCGTAGGTTATTCCGCGGATGGTTTCGATTATTAGCATTCTCGTCAGCTCCGTTAGCATCGATTGCGCTTGGCCTACACCTATTTCTTCGGGTTCAGCACGCTGAGACGCTTTGACCGCGTTTTCCAAGTTGATCAAGCCCGAGCCTTGGGCGTTGCGGGGCTCGCCTAGATCCTGGGCTGTGCTCTTTAGGAGCTTTTTATTTCGTAGTTGAAGTTCCCCTCGAATCCTTTCTCCTTTAACGCCTCGATTAGAATAGCGGCTGCGCCCGACACGTGGGGGTTGCCATACTCGTGCCGCAAAGGCTTGCGTGCTTTTCGTCGGGGTACGGTGGTAGCCCGGAGAACTTCGAGCGGAGGCTGATGATGCCCTGCTCGAAGTCCACGGTTCCGCTCTCGCGCTCGAGGAGCCCGCCAGGCGCTACCACGTCCGGCTTCCCTAAGCCGAGGATGTCCCTCGAGCTGTAGGGCGCTACCCTACCCCGCTTGTCCACGGCGCCGACCGTGATCACGTTCGCAGCCATTCCGGGGCTCTCTATGCCCCGCTCGCCGCTGTTGCCCGCCGCCGCGGCTACGACCACGCCCCGGTCGGCGATCGTGTTGCAGAGCCTGCAGAGCAGGTTCTGTGGGTGCCCCTCGCCCCGAGGCTGAGGTTGACGACGTGGGCGCCTTTCTCGTAAGCCCACGTGCGCGCGCATGTTGAGAGGATGGATCTCCGACCAGATCGCATATGGGAGGGAGTGTAGCGCAGAGGTGTACCCGAGGAATTCGAGGAATGCCTCATCACCCCTCGCTTTCCTCATCTTCTCCCAAACTCTCCTTGAAGCCTCTATGAGTTCGGCTTCCATTTCGTAGCAACCCTTGTACTTCCCCTCCCACATTTTTACGCATATCCTGGAAGCTTCCCTCATGAGTTCCAGCAAAAACTCCCTGTTTCTAGGGTCGTACTCGAGGGCTTCTAAAAGGTCATCCGCAATGATTCTGGTATATCTCTTTTTAGCTTCATCAGCATCTGCCTCCACGCGATGACCTCCCGTCCTTGCTTACGAGTGTGCATGCTTCTAGTTGTCTAGTGTTTTGCCCGGAATTTCCGCTCCCTTCTTCGAGCGTGCAACCGTTTCCTGTCATCATGACGATTTCTCCCATAGCTTCTTTCAACGTTAACCTCTTCTATGCATCGAGGTATATCCTCTAATTTTTTGTGCCTATGAAGTATTTTTTAAAGATGCCACATACACTTGTTCCGAGCGCGCTTCAAGGATTCTTTCCCATACTTCTAAGATGCTCTTCAGTCCAAGCATCTTGCCGATATCTCTTCTGCTCTTCCTACACGTGTCCAGAGGTCTCCTCAGAAAAAAAATATAAGGAGGCTTCTGGAATATATCCAGAGCAAATGATTGGAGCGGGGGTAAGCGCGCGCTGGAATAGAAGGTGCTAAAGGTAGAGAAGGGGGATTAACTTGATATTGGAATTAATTCTCTTGCTGATCACGCCGATAGGGTGTTACAAGATTCTTAGAGCCTGGGGGGTCGATAAACCCCTCTCAATCCTGATATCCCTGTTCTTCACAGGCTTCCTGCTAATGTTCATGGTTTACCTGTTTGTCGCGCTGGGGGTGGTAGCGGTGCTCGGTACGTTTATAATCGCGTACAAGCTTATCAGAAGGGGGAGGGGGTAAAGGTTTGGAAGTAGGTTTACGGCAGATGGCCGAGCTGATACTGGACGCAGCATACATACTCGGAATGTTAGCCGTGCTTGCGGATCTCTTCGCGAGAAGGGAGGTTAGAGCGAGGGGGTTGGCTGCTTTACTGGGCTTCCTAGCGCTCCCTTTCTTGGTAGCCAACTACACGAGCTTTAGGCCGGCTTTCATGATGATGGTGCGGGATGCTATCATCCAAGCTGTAGGTGCAAACAAAGTTTTTAGGAATTCTCTAGCGAGACTGAGCCGGGAAAGTATAGCATCCTTGCTTGTAGATTCACCATTTAACAATTTCCTGCTTGACAGCTTGTACCACATTGGGATGCTTTTATACGGGGTTCTAATCACCCTAGCGATAATAGCGACTTCTGCGGTATCGTCGTTCGTAAGGGCGATCTGGAAGCTAATAACGAAAAGGTGAAGCAAGGATTAAAAACCTGGTAGAAAAAGAGGGAAAAATTTTCCCGCTTGTCGAGGTTACCAGTGCGGTCTTCTCTGCGTTTGAGGCGGCCTCTGCCTCAAACGATTTACAACAATAGCTACGATGATAAAAATTAAGATGGCGATGGCAACAAGTGGGATAAGTGGGATTATATGTTCACTAAGCCGCTCAAAAAGGTTTGGGTTCAGCGCAGAATACGCCTGTGCGACGAGGACCTCCGCTTGGTCGTAGCCCCCCTTCCTCAGCTCCTCCTCAGCTGAGTTGAGCAGCGCGACGGCTTTCGAAACGCGTTCGCTCGACAAGCTCGACGAAGATACCTTCTCGATCAAGGCTTTCCGCGCTTTCGCAACCTCCACAGCGATTCTTTTGAACCTCTCGTCCTCTGCCTTGAAGCGCTCCAGGGCCTCGCTAACAAGCTTCTCGGCTTCCGATACGCGGCCCTCCTCCAACAGGATAACGGATTTGTAAATGGCTTCCTTGTACTTGGCTTTGAGTCCTTCAGGTAGCGGAGAGCTATCGAGCGCGTTCTGCAGCGACGATACGAGCTTCCTGACGTTCGCGGCTGTCGATTCGTTGACTGACGTGCTCGCCAGCCTCCTGAAGATCGCGATCGGCCTCCCTTCCTCATCGTAGATGGCGAGGATCGTCTTGCCGGCCTCGGCTATCAACGAAAGGTGCACCGACATTATGGCTGCGCCCGGCGCTTTTTCGAGAACTAGCTTGTGGCCCTTCGTTGAGAGAGAGGCGCTGCTGATCTCTTTCACTATGAAGTCGCCCCCGATGTATATCTCGACTTTGTCGTAGGATTGGAACGTAAGCTCGACTTTCAGCAAGCTGCTCTGAATGGGGATTTGTAGGAGCTCCTCCTCCATCAATACCCCTTCGAAGAGGACCCTTTCCCCCTCTTGGACTCTGGCGATGACCCTACTGGGCTGGGCCAAAGCTGAATATTCAAAGAGGGCGGCTGCCAGAACCAACAACAACGCCGTCGCTGGTGCTGGTCTCACCTTCCCTCACCCCTTCGGAAAAGCTCCCCCACTTCTACTCCGCAGAACTTCGAAAGGATCTCATACCCTTCCTCCATGTGGGACTTCGTCTTTAATTCAACCTCGTCGACGGAGCTTACGCCAACGATCCTCGCGAGATGTGGCGGAAGGGCTTTACTGTCATTCAAGACGAAAAGCCCCACACCGTAGACTTCGGCGAAGTCGCCTTCCCTGCCGGACCCACCGTAGCCGACGATAACGGGGTATTGCCTGGAGTAGGCCTCCTCAAGCTTTCTCGCCTCCTCCTCGGTAAAGGGACCGTGAAGGAAGATCGCTACAGGCGTAGCGTCCTCCAGCGATGCCATTTCCAAGTGCAGGTCAGAAAGGAGAGTCTCCACAGTCAGCTCGTAGTTGCTGTCAGGCCTTCCAACAACAGCTCCCGGTATCCGGATGACTCTCATGATCTCCCTCGATGTTTTAATGTAGCGAATCGGGATCAGCTCCCTTTTCATGATAATCCCCGCGAACGGGCTCCTCTGTCGTGCCTTTTCAACCAGGGTTACGACATCTGGACGTTGGCTGCACATCGCATTCAAGAGGAAAGTTGTCAGAAAGACTATGTCACTTTTCGGAAGTGAGCCAAATTCAGAGCTCGCGGCGTACGGTACCAGCAACTCGTTTCGAGGAACGCCGAACTCCTTCACCAAGGAGATGTAAGCTAGAAGCTCCTCACGCTCCTCCGCGAAGACAGGCAAAATGCTCACTACGTAGTTTGGCTGCAGCTCACTTTTCAGCAGCCACTGGCCGTAGGCGCACGCCATCTCGTGCGAGCCGATCGAGCGCCCGAAGATCGCGAGGGAGCCGCGCGACGCGCGTCGCCTCCTCATATTCTGGGCGATCCGGCGCGCGTCCGCTTCGACGGTGTCTCTCCACAGCTCGAAGTCGATCGCCATTTTATCGGGTCTGTGGCCGTACGGTGTGACACGAGCCGGTAGGGAACCTCCAAGCATTTCGAAGGAGGGAGGTAGGTTGACTTCCACCGCTACTTCTCTTACGAAGAACTCGCTGATTCGTTCGCCCAGCGACTTCCTTCGGCTACTGATGACCTCCAACTCGCGATCAGGTGGGTATCGCGTGACGTACCGAGCGACCTCCCCAAGCCACTCGGCGCGCTCGCTGAGCGAGTCGCGCCCAGCTGCGAAGTGCAAGGGAGCCCGCCAATAGAGAAGATCCGCGTTCGCAAGCATGGCCCTCGCAACCAGCGCGGCAAGCCCGCCGTAACCCACTCCAAACCCTACAGCAGCTTTCTCGGGCGGTAGCTGCACATCCAGGTACCCTGCGGGGTAAACTATCCGTTCCACCAACCTCTCACCTCCCATACGACGCCCCCCCAGCAGCCCCCAGAGGGAGCCGGGGCCGGGACTTTTCGGCCCCTCCTAGGAGCTGGGGCTTCGTTAGCCTGAGAACGTATTGAACCTGATGCCCCTTAGCGGCGTGCTTTAGTGCCTTGGAGGGGTCGCATGAGACGAAGCCGCAGCCGCAAGCGGCGCGGAAGGAGCCGTAGCGCGATAAAAGCATCAAATCGCGTTGAATAGGAAATGGGGTCGCTCTGCTGAGGGTCCCTCGAAGCTCCACTGTGTGGCCACTGGCAGCTACATGAGCCAAAATCGCATGTGCGCCGACTAGTACATGCCCGCAGCCGCAGCTGACTCTCACCTCTCCCGCCACAACCCCTCGCTATACCCCTTGGTGCCCCCCTTAAAAACATTTCGGTGCTCGGAGTCCCCAGGCTTCGTGACCAACCATATCAATTGTGCAGTTTTAAAAGATGCCGTTAAAAATAACCAACGAAATTCTATGCAGAAAAGCTGTGTTTTAAAAACTTTGTTTTAAAAATTGCTCACATCTATTTAAATAGTATCGCACTTTCTCGATCTCGTGTTGTGCAAAGTATTTTGGAAGTAAATTATCGCTAATTTCGTTCATTCTTGGTATTATTTGGAGTTCCCTTACAGGTAAGCTGCCCCTTCTAGAGGTTGCTACTCTGCGTACTACCACTCTGGTTTCAACCAACCCTTCTCTCTTTAGAGCATCCGCGAAAGCATGGATCCTCTCATAGCTCTTTCGGGTAGATGGGTGCTCGTTCCGCCCCTCTATGATGGATAGCAGCCGATACAGCTGCGCTGCCGTGAAGACTTCCCCGCGATGACGCGATAGAAACACGTACAGAACTTTTAACGGGAAAGAGCGGAGCCTGAACAAGTAAGCATGACCTTGTTCTTCAACGGGAGGTTCACGGTACTCCAATTCTTCCACTAAAGGTTCTTGAGGCGGTAAGGGGGTATGTAAGGGGGTAGGGGGGTATGTAAGGAGGTACAACAGTTTCTCCCAATCCTTATTCAGATCCTTCCACTCGCTTCGTTCCTTCCACGCGCGTTCAGATCCTTCCTCAACGCTTATATGCAGATTCTCGAGCAAAGAAAGTTTATTTAACCCTTCGTTTTCGATATTCTTACGTAAGAGCGCGTGCGTTACTTTACACGATGGCGTATAAAAGGATGGTAATTCCGTAGAAGGCGCTCTTTTTAAGGAATAAGATGGTTTCTTGGAAAGCATCTTATTACTCCAATTATGGCGGAAAAATAAGTGCTTGCTCAAGAGTGTTGGGTGCATATGAATGCGTAAGTGCCCTTGAGCAACCATGAGTGCTTGCTCAAGCGTATTGTGATCATAAATGATACGGTCGTCATTAAAAACGGATGCTCGTAATAATTCCTTTGGATTTTCAATGCTCATCTTAGGTCACGCAAGAAGTTGGATATTGTTGAATATAGGGTTTCGATCTCATCAAAAACCCGTTCCACATTCGCATATCGCTCAGATCTCTCGAGCACGATGTTGCTTCTAGAAACTATCAAGTCCACGAAGAAGCTCCTATCGGGCTCCGAAAAAGCAGGTTCGATCTGCACTATTATACGATTGCTCCCATCCTTAAGAGGCGTTAGAAAGAGCCGTATACCAACTCCATGAAGCTCCGAGTGAATGCCATTGACTCTAAGTTTTTCTATTAATTTTTCAAATAACCCTTCTTTTATGCTACTGTTCAAAATGTCTTGCGCGCGACGGGAAGAATTGGGACAGGTGAATATGAGCTCTACCCCCACATCCAAAGGCTCTGAAGCCGGATCCCACCAGAACTTGCTGCAGATGCTGCGAAGCACCCTTTTTATCCATTCGAGGACTTCGCGTAACGGCTTGTAACGGAACCACGCTATAATCCTCCCATCTTCGGTGGCCATAATTTCCCCATCGACTGGTCTGAGTATTATGGTGTCTCTCCGCTCAACAAAATCTACATCCGAGCTCTGGAACTGTATAAGAGCCTCTTTTAACACCCGGACTGGAGTTCTTCGTTTAATTATATTGATCTCTACCCTTGTATGGATAGGTGCTAAGCCTAGCCTTTCCCTCTCCATGGCTGGATAGCCCATGGATCATCCACCACTTCTCTTAAGCGCAACCTTTAAAAATTTAACGTGCAATTGCTTGTGCAGCATGTTCGGATCCCGGTCTAATTTTGCTGTTTTCTTTTGTATTTCTTAGCTGCATCAGCTAAATGATGAATGAAGAACCTTACATCTTCTCTCTTCTGTAAGGCTCTCTTCCTAATCTCATAGATGAGTTCTAAATTCTTTTCCTCTTCAATCTTCTTCCTTAACATCTTCAGTTCATCCCAGAGTTCTAAGGAGCTGCTCTCAATTAGACCGGTATCGATGAAGCGTTTTTTAAATAGCTCGATAATGGCATCGTCGCTCATCCCCTCTAGGTTTTCGCCTATTTCTGTTAAAGCTGCTCTAACGGCTTCGTTCAAAACCTTTTCTGCCTTTTCGATTATCGATCGAGTTTCCATAATATCAGCGATTGTTAGAATGGCGAGCATTTTTTCATAGAATTCTTCGCATCTGCTCATCCATAAATCTAATTGATCCCCGCTTACCGATATAATTTTATGGTTTTCGATCATTTTCCTCAACGATACTATTTCATCGAGCCACTTAAGGTACTTGGGATCGATGCTAAATGTCTCGAAAACTTCCCTTAGCGAATTCTTAAGCTCTCTAGGCGGGGGTACCTCTTTACGGAGCTTCATAAGCACAGCTTCTCCGCACCGAACCATGCACTTGTAGGCATCCTCAGCTATCATCAACAGCCTCACCTTCTTCATCCTTGCAAGACACGCAGCTGCCTCCTTTATACAGTTCTCAATGGCTTCAGGAGTATAGCGGATCTCGCCCTTCTCCTGAAGCCGTTTAACAGACTCGAAAAGCCCGATCGGGTCGTAAGCAGCTTTACCATCCTTAATGAAGGAGTAGATTATAGGGTGCGCCTCCATCACGTACCTCCAAAACTCCGTTAAAATGTAGCATTGAAGGCTTAAACGCTCAGAAATGCGCTCGGCTAAATCTTCGAGCACCTTGCAAATTTCTTTTTCTCCGGGAAAACCTGGTCTAAGATCATCAACTATAACGAGCAAATCTATATCTCTAATATTTCTAATATCTTCCTCTCTTGCCGCAGAACCAACGAGAACAATCGACTTTACGTAATCTTTT
>JAJHRM010000096.1 GCA_020832965.1 Thermofilum sp.
GCAGGGGTTTTACGGGGGAGAAAGATGGCGGCTTTACAGGCCGTAAAACCGGAAGAGTGGCCTGTTGGGCAACGTGTCATATGCCCTAGGTGCGGTAGGGAGGGCAAGGCCGGAGTCTCGGTTTTCAGGGCGAAGGGCAGGGAGTACGTTTACCTCGTGGTGAACCACTCTGACGGTAGGAAGTGCGTTATAGCGCGGGCGGACAGGGCGGCTTTACAGTCTGTAAAACCGGTTTTACCGCCTGTAAAACCGGAGGAGGTCGAGAAGCTCAAGGCTAGGATCGCGGAGCTGGAGGAGGAGAACGCGAGGCTGAGGGAGGAGAACAAGCAGCTCCGTGAGGTTGTCACCAAAGTGCGAGAGGCGGTAATCGTGCAGGCAGGGCCCCGCGAGAGGATGTGCGTGCGGAAGGTGGCGTGGCGGGAGAGCAGGCTTCCGAAGGAAGTGAGGGATCTCGGCTGGAGCATCCTCAAGGCCTTGGCCGGAGAAAACAGCGTGGACTGGGTGGCGGTGCGGAAAGACGTTTTTGAGCGACTTTCTGAGCTGTAAAACCCTGTAAAAATAAAAAAAAAGGTTTTTTATTTACTTGCGTTTTAGCACCTGTCCTATCATTCCAATGATCATGGCTATGATTAGAATTGGCATTAGCTGTGCAAGCATTCCGCTAGAGTCATAGAGCCCAGAGCTATAAGCGACGCTGGAAGTGCCGAAAGCGGCCTGCCCATAGTAAATGACCATCTCGAAGAAGCGGTTTCTCGCCATCTCAGCCGGCACGAACATTGTTGCGGTTCCGCTTGAGATTTTGAAGCCACCGAAACCTTCCCAGAAGCCGCTTATCTGTATTGCCTTGAACACGTCATCTTCGGTTATGTACCACCATGCGCTGCCGTTAACTACATTGACGGTCGCCAGCGGCACGGTCACAGTATCTTCCCACAGCACTTTCCCAACCCTTTTAACAGCGCTTACCGTAACTGTGCCACTCGTTCTTCGACCTGCGGCGTCTATCAAGATGAAGTGGAAGCCGTAGAAATTGCCGCTAGTGGTTGGTGCAGGCGGTGTTTCGTTTCTCGCGCCGCCTATCGCGTTGAACGGCTGTGTTGTGTTGGATGGGGCTACATAGCCACCCGAATACGGCTTGTCTGTGGCCCCCACATCGGTCTTTTTGAAGAGCCCAATGTAGAGTGTTCTATCCGTGTCGAGGTTTATCCATGCCCGTGTCTCGAAGTATCCTTCTTTCTGAACGATTATCTGGTAATGACCCGCAGGCAAGTTCGTGAACCTCACGCTCGATACACCTTGCGCGCTGGCACGCACGCTGGCGTTGATGCCGATCACTTGCACCGAGTCCACTACTATCTGGCCACGGTACGCGCCTGAGGGAGACATTTCGAAGAAGTAGAGCGTGAGCGTGTACGTCTTCGAGGGGTCATAAATCGAGTTATCCGTGCCGAAATTGAAAGAGAAATACTTGTCAGAGTCCATTTTCACGTCAAACTTGTATTTTTCCGCCGTGCCATCTAAAATCCTAACCGTGACTGTCGTGTTTTTGGGAAAGGTATGTGATAGTGAGCCGTTGGCTGCTTTGACTAGAGCCCCCGCACTAAGGAATTGGATAGTGTACGTGTTGGGCGTTACTGTGACTGTTAACGTGGCCGTGTTTGCGCCTGTTTGATTCTGGCTTGGCTGCGGGGCTGTTTCGGAGTAGTTCACTCTATACCAATTAGAACCTACTATCAGGTACGCTCCTGCGCCAAATAGCTGCGAAAAGCCCACTGTGGTCACGTTCACGGGCAATGCCGTGCCCACGTATAACATGTAAATTGGGGGGCCGCCGCCGTAAGAGAGCGTGTTTGAAGCTGTGCCCTCCCTGATTGTATAGCTTATAGGCTGGTTACCGGTTACATTGAACAGTATCCACGCTGTTTTTCCCCCGCCGCCCCCGCGCCAATCTGCGAGAATACGCGCTACAACATCGAAAAGTTGTGAAGAAGAAGAGGCGTAAGCCAACTGGTTGTAATATATTTTCTTGTCGAAGTACAGGATTAAGTCATTGCCTGGGAATGTACCATAAGCTACCAGCCCCGAAATATCATATACGTAGTAGTATTTTTTCCCAGCGCTGTCCACGTACCCTGTGGCTATGTATATTCCCCTGTTTAGCGTAAAGGCGGGCGTTGAGCTACCCGCAGGCGTGACCGCTACAGTTCCGTTCACAAATAGGAACAACACGTAGTTTGCCATTTGTGGCGTGCTAGAAGATAGGTATAGTGGGCCTGGCGTAGAGCCCGTTCTTGCAGTTATTATGTAACCCGCTGTTATCTTGCTGAAAACGTCATTCCAATTCGAGGGAGTGAGAACAACTGTCTGCGGCTCGGCGCGTACGCTAAGAGCGGCGGCGAGGGCAATGGTTACCAAAAATAAAATAATCTTTTTCATTTTCGGATCACCCCAGCTACTTTAGCGCGCTGCTAAACAGTTCAATGACCAATACCAGCGGCAGTAGCTGCATGAAGACGTTGATTAGCGAGCCGAATGCGCCGCCGAGCGCGCCACCCAGAAAGCCGCCGAGCATATTCAAAAGAATCGGCAATACCACGATTATTTTGATTACCTCGAAGATTTTCTTGAAGGTGCCTCCGCCTGTGCCACTCAGAATGTCGGTAAAGAGGTCGAGAACCACGATTAAAGGTAGAATCTGCATAAACGCGCTAAAAAGCGGTTGAAGCGAGCCGAAGCTCGTGCCAGCCATGGCGCCTAGCAGGTTGATAAGAGCCGGCATTAGCACGACTACCAGTATCACGTCCACGATTCTGCTTATATCGAACGCGCCCTTTCTGCGATGCGCTCTCTCTAATCCCAATACCACCCGTTTGGTCTTCATCGGAAAAGGAGGCTGGAAGCACAGATAAAAATGTTGCGCGCGCGCTAGCCTGTACCTAGCGCTTGCGTAAAAACATGTAAACAATTGCGCCGATTACCGCTGCAACACCGAGAATGCTCAACGCCTCGAAACCTTTTGCGGCTGTTTCCGGTGGCAAAGACCTAAGCCAGTCCAGTATCTGACGCCCGTACTCGGCTACGTAAGCACCCGCAAATAGCCCTGTCAGCACGTACATTATTGCTTGCATGCGAGTGCGCGCCGAAATGGCCATAATGGCGTTGACGATAGCTTCGAGCTCTTTCTTTTTGACCAAGCGCTCAAGGTATTCTAGCTGTTCTTTCTGCTCTCGCGTGAGAATCGACTCGTTGATAATGTAAACAACTTCTAAACCCCATGACCTAGCGCGATAGCGTGGTTTAGGTTTCGGATACGGTGTGCCGTCAACGGTTATGAAATCGCGGAAAACTCGCACGTTGCGAGACTCATATATTCCGTCTTTTCCAATGATTATTGCGCGCACCCGCTTCACGCACCCCTCACCTTCTCAGCGCGCGCTATTTGGCCGCAATCGAGACAGTAAATCCGCTTATCTCTCGCGATAACGTGAACGCTTCCGCAGTACGGGCACCACGGTTTTATGTTCGCGCGCTGTTTTGGCGGTTTAGGTCGAGCTGGGGGCTCCGGCGCCGACTTCAGGTTGACGGCCACCGGCTCTTCCCCCTCTTCAATTGGCTCCTCTTTTTCAATTGGAAAAGTTAAGAACTCATACTCTTCCACGTGCGCGTGCTCGTTGACGAATTCTATCTGCTTCAACCACAGCCAGATTGTCGCGAAGAATGCGCAGAGAGCCAGTATCACGTAAATTGCGCGCTCGCTTTCTCGCGTGTTGGGGTCAATCGAAAGAAACACGAGCATTATCGTGGCCGTGAACGTCAGAGAGGCATAGATTACGCGCTTTCGAAGCCACAGCCACTTTTTGACCTCATCTATCTTCGGGATTGGAAGGGCGCGCACGGAAGGAGTACTGTACGCTGCTATTTTACCGTTACTGTACCTATTCAGCGAGCCGCTTCTTAACCCTGCGAAATAGCACGCGCAGCGTTTGGTCTTTTGCTTGAGGGAAATAGGGTTTAAGATCTTTCCATGATTTTGCCTTGCCCTCGACCACCAACCGTTCTATTTGCTCCGTCATAGTTGTTGCTTCCGCGCGCTCGCTTTCAAAAGAGTACTTCTCCCATATGTAAGCCAATTCTTCTTTCCAGAATGAGGCGAGTTTATACTCAAACAAGAAAGGCGGATAATCATAGAGGCCTATGACCACGGCATAGCGCACGCGCTCGCTGGGCGGTATTTGGCGCAGCATAATCGCCGCTGTACCGACTATTTCGCGCAATTCTTCTCTTTCCAACTTATACTGAACGTAGTTGTAGTCTTTCAACATGAGCACGTCAATCATCGATATGACGTTGCGGTCAAGCAAAGACATGTTTTGAACCACGTAAATGTGAGATTGCCGCTTATGGTATGCTATGGCATTCAGTTTGCTGAGAAGTTTATTGAAAGAAGAATACCATGAGCGCGAGAACGCAACTAGCGCGCTCTCTTCAAACAGCAGAATTGCGTCCGTAACTTTGTCAATTTGCGATTTGTGCAACGGCCTTATCCATTCTGGCAAAAGCGAGGCGCTTGTAGGGGGCAAATTGACCACGTATACGGGCCGCTGCCTCAAGCCATACGCTATTTCTGCCAGTCTGTACATTAAAGCGCTCTTGCCGCTCTTTCGCCTACCTGCGATAAGTATGGAAAAATTCCCGCGCAAAAACCGTTGAAAATCTGCTATGATGCTCATAGCGCGCTAGTGGAAAGTCTCAAGCTCTTTGTCGGTTATTTTGAGCAGCTGCCCGCCTCCACGTGTTTGCATAAAGACTCTAATGGCCTGAGCTACCCGCACGAGATCCTCTCGCGCGCGGCCATGGATGTGAATCTTGTTTGCTTTCAATTCGCGCACAAATTCTAGTGCGGGTGATGCGAGACCAGAGGCGCGTGCGTACGCGCCTAGAAGCGCAAACACCACCGCCTCCTCTTCGTTCAAAATTGTGAGCTCCTCGCTCGCCAATTTGCGCACAATTTCAGCGAGTGCGGTCGCCATACGTTGTGTACTGTACGAGCGCCAATAAAACCGTAACGGTTTTATTGGCGGCGCGGCACTTTATCGCGTGCCACGCGGGCGGTGCAGGCGCGGGCGCGGCGCGCGGAGGCGGAGGTAGCGCCCGAGCGCGCCAAAATCAACTCTTTTTTCCCTCCTCTTTTCCGGTGCCACGTGCTGAACAATTAAACCGAGTACAATATGATATAGCCGTAGAGGGCGCACGCGTTTAAGAGAAAAGAAAGAATGAAAGAAAGAGCTCTCAGCCGCGTAGGATCATGTTGCGCAATTCGTTCAGGCGCCTCTTCAGCGCGTTGACCCTCTCAAGCTCTGGCAGCCCTTCCGCCTTCCTCCTCGCCTCGTCGAGCGCGCGTATGAGCGCAATTGCCTCCGCCTTCAGCGCCCCCCTTTCCCTGAACCCGCGCGCCTTCAGCGCGCTGACCCTCTCCTCCAACCTCGCCACCTCCTCCTCCAGTTCCGCGATCTCCGCCGCTCCGAGATCCGCCACGAGCTGCCCGCTCTGCTCCAGCTCCCTTACTAGGAGTGACCTTACTAGTTCGCTGAAGCTAATGCCCTTAGCTCGCGCTAACTGCCTTGCTTTTTCATAGATTTCCTCCTCTAGAAGAAGAGTGACCAGCCTAGCACTTTTCAGCTTCCTCTGCCTCGGCATGCCCCCTCACGCCCCCTCTCCAATTCTTCTTTATATATATATAACGATGAGGGGGGACCATACCCCCGAAAACGCGTCATATATAATTATATAACATACTATGGTTCAATAATTATATAACGTTCGCGCCCCTAGAATACCCCCTCTTGGAGTATGCTTAGCTCTTTAGAGCGGAAAAATTAGAAAAACATAAATTATATATATATATAACGGCTGAGGAAACGGTTCCTATCCCTTCGTTGCCACCGAGCCCATCTTCGAGGGATGGAGAGGGCGCAGCCCTCCCTCCTCCTCTTCCAGCTTGCGTATTTCCATATACAGATGTACAATGGCGTAGCGAATGGCCTCGCTCGTGGTCATAAAGTAGCCCTTCGCGACCAAGTAGGCCAGCATATCCTCGACCTTCTCAGTGGTCCTGAACGTCAGGTTGCGGACCCCGAGCCTCAGGTGGATCACCCTAGCGGTCCCCTTGACGACTCTCTCCCGCGGCATTCAGCGCACCTCGACGAGGCCCTCGGCGGCGGTTGTCAGGTCGAAGAGCGCCTGTATGGCGCAGCCTCGGAGCTCGCCGCCCCACCACATACACTTCTCCTTGATGCACGGGTACAGCACCCCGAAGGCCGCACTGTACAAGGGGCAGAAGAACATCGCCTCCCTCGCCCTTTTCTCCTCCTTAACTTTCTCGTTTCCGTGAACCATCATTCCCACCTGATATCGATGTGCTTTCTCTTATGACTCTCGATTGCTGCGTTCAATTGCCTAGGAGTCCACCCTCTGATTTCCGCCTTGCAGTAAGGGCAACGCCACACTAGGAAGCGCACCGGCGAGAGGTCGTCCGGCAGGTCCTGCACCGTGACGTAGTATACGAGGCCTATGACCTCATCTCTCACTTTCGACACCCTCACGCTCATATGGGTCCTCACCCTAGGGTAGGGATAGGGGGTATATAAGCCCTCCCTAACCTATCCATCACCCGAGCTTCCTCAGGACCTCCTCCGCCGCCCTCTCTTGCGTATATGTTATGACGTAATCCAACCGCGAGTGCCTAGTGATTTTCGCAATGATGCTTGAAGGGACGCCTTGCCGCAGCAAGAAGGTGACGAACGCGTAGCGGAGGCTGTGAGTGTTGAAGCCGTAGCGGCGCCGGCAGTACACCTTCACCCTCGTTACCAGCTTCGCTTCGTCAATGGAAAGCATGTCGCGGCACTCGGCGAGGGTCATGTCGATGAGCTCTCTCGGGACGATGACCATGCGCACCTCAGCTCGCCGCTTCTTGGATACCCGAACTTCCACCTCCAGCGCGCGCCTTAGCAAGAACTCCTTGAACGCGCGCACGGCCTCGCTGACCCTCAGGCCGTTTCTCAGCTGAAGAAGGAGAACGGCGTCATAGCACTTGGCGGGAGCCTTGGCCTTTGTCATATGCCTGACTATTTTGGCATACGCGCTCTCATAATCCACCCCCTTGTCCCAACCCATAACCTTACTTCGAGAAAGGTGACTTAAAAGGCAAGCGCTCGAAGCGACCCCCCGTTACCTTACGCGCGTAAGGTGACGCGCGCCGCTCATTCACTCGCTCTTCTCGCTCAACCTCTCAGCTCTCGCTAGGATAAAGCGCAAGACTGCGTCATAAGAAACGGGTTTGCCCGCCTCTTTTTCCAGCTCGCTCTTTAGAGCCGCAAGCTTGCGCGCTGTTTCTTCCTTGATCGTGATCACTCGGAAGCGTGGCTTCGGCACGTACAGCACTTGTGCAGCGCATATTTTACTGTTTCGCTGTTTTACAGGTTTTACAGCCAGCGGGCTCTCGGCCCAGGTTTTACAGGGTTTTACGGGCACTTTGCGGGTTTTACAGACATTTTACGGGCTGGCAACCACGGGCGGTTTTACAGCACCGTAAAACTTTTATACCTCGTTTTGCAGGGGTTTTACGGGGGAGAAAGATGGCGGCTTTACAGGCCGTAAAACCGGAAGAGTGGCCTGTTGGGCAACGTGTCATATGCCCTAGGTGCGGTAGGGAGGGCAAGGCCGGAGTCTCGGTTTTCAAGGCTAAAGGCCGCGAGTACGCTTACCTCGTGGTGAACCACAGCGATGGCAAGAAGTGCGTTATAGCGAGGGCGGATGGGGCGGTTTTACCGCCCGTAAAACCAGTTTTACAGACTGTAAAACCTGAAGAGGTCGAGAGGCTCAGGGAGGAGAACGAGAAGCTGAGGGGCGAGCTCGCGAGGCTGGAGGAGGAGAACAAGCGGCTCCGCGAGGCCATCGCCAAAGTGCGGGAGGCGGTAATCGCGCAGGCGGGGCCACGCGAGAGAACATGCGTGCGGAAGGTGGCGTGGCGGGAGAGCAAGCTGCCGCCGGAAGTGAGGGAGACTGGCTGGGGTATCCTCAAGGCCTTAGCCGGAGAAAACAGCGTGGACTGGGTGGCGGTGCGGAAAGACGCTTTTGAGCGGCTTTCTGAGCTGTAAAACCCTGTAAAAATAAAAAAGGTTATTTTTTATTTACTTGCGTTTCAACACTTGTCCTATCATTCCAATGATCATAGCGATGATCAGAATTGGCATTAGCTGCGCGAGCGTGCCGCCGGTATCGAATAAGCCGCTGCTGTACGTTGTGTGTGCTGCGCCAAAGATCGCCTGACCGTGATAGATCACGACCTCGTAGAACCTGTTCTTTGCCAATTCAGCCGGCACGAACATGGTGTTGCTTCCGCTCGCGATTTTGAAGCCGCCAAAAGACTCCCAAAAACCGCTTATCTGAACAGCTCTAAAGACATCGTCTTCGCTGATATACCACCACGCGCTACCGTTGACGAATACCGTTGCGAGCGGGACAGTTACTGTATCTTCCCATAACACTTTTCCTACACGCTTCACGGCTGACACGGTTACCGTACCGCTCTTTCTTTGACCTGCGGCGTCTATCAAGATGAAGTGGAAGCCGTAGAAATTGCCGCTTGTGGTTGGTGCAGGCGGCGTTTCGTTTCTCGCGCCCCCTATCGCGCTGAATGGCTCTGTAGTGTTGGATGGTGCCACGTAGCCACCCGTGTACGGCTTATCCGTGCCGCCAGTATCCGCTTTCTTGAAAAGCCCAACGTAGAGCGTCTTATCTGAATCTAAGTTCACCCAGAGGCGCGTCTCGAAGTATCCTTCTTTCCGAACGGTTATCTGGTAGTGGCCGGCGGGCAAGTTCGTGAACCTCACGCTCGATACACCTTGCGCGCTGGCACGCACGCTGGCGTTGATGCCGATCACTTGCACCGAGTCCACTACTATCTGGCCACGGTACGTGCCTGTGGGAGACATTTCGAAGAAGTAGAGCTCAAGCGTATGCATCTTCGTGGGGTCATAAATCGTGCTGTCCGTGCCGAAATTGAACGTGAAACTCTTGTCCGCATCCATCTTTACATCGAATTTGTATCTTTCTCTGCCGGCGTTATCCACTATGCGGACTGTTACCGTAGAGTTTTTGGGGAATGTGTAGGTTAAAGTGCCGTTGCCCTCCTTCACCAACGCTCCGGCGCTCAAGAACTGTACCCTGTATGAAGGGGGGGTTACTGTGACTGTTAACGTGGCCGTGTTTGCGCCTGTTTGAGTTTGA
>JAJHRM010000009.1 GCA_020832965.1 Thermofilum sp.
CTGGAGCCCGAGTCGCTCGTCATGTACAGAGCTCTGCCGAGATTCAAAGTTAGTCCATCCCAGAGGTACATGAGACTTCTTTCCAAGAAGGGTCTATCCAAGCCGACCCTTTGAAACTCGAGCTTTACTTGTTCATCTATTAACTTCTGAAGTTTATCCCTCGGCATACCCTTATACGCGGGATTATTCATGTACATTGTGTATATGCGTTCAGTAATCTCCGCTTTTTTAATCTCATCAACGTACCCTCCCATATTGGCTATAATTATGGTCAAGTATGTTGCCACAATAACGGTGACCAGTACAGTAACCCCCCTCTTCAGCAGATGCAGAGCAACCTTCTGCACAGGTTTTGACAGCATACCACGTTCAACCTGGTAGTATAATTAATAAATTTTACCTTTGTTTGGTATCTAAAGGATAAAACTTAAATACTTGTCTGAGCAAGTAATACCGCTATGAAGACAATAAAAACCCTCTTGGTAGCTGCTGCCATCCTTTTGCTGGCGGTGAGTCTTCTCGGGGCTCAGCCTCAGATGCAGATAAGCCCTAGTGGCTGGCTTGACCAGGTAGTCTTCGTGCCCGTCGCGGATAGGGCTAAGGCTGTAACCATGCTGAAGACGGGCGACTTGGACATCTACTTCATCGACATTGGAGACCCTGGCCTTTTTAAGACGATTAAGGAGTCTCCGGAGCTCGCGTACGACTTCTCCTTCGGCCTGTACTACGAGTTGACGTTTAACCCTGTTGGCCCGGAGTTCCAGGATGGCAGGCTTAACCCGTTCTCTGTTCCAAGGATACGTGAGGCGATGAACTACATCGTGGATAGGAAGTACATTGTGGACGAGATTATGGGTGGGCTTGCTACGCCCAAGTGGCTGCCGGTGAGCAGGGGGTTCCCGGAGTACGAGAGGTACAAGGACGTCATACAGGGCATTGAGAACGAGTACCGGTACGACTTCGAGAAGGGTAAGCAGATAATAGCCGAGGAGATGAAGAAGCTGGGCGCGGAGCTTAAGGATGGGAAGTGGTACTACAAGGGACAGCCTGTGGTGATAAAGTTCCTCATAAGGACTGAGGACAGGAGGAAGCTCATAGGCGACTACGTTGCAGACCAGCTCGAGAAGCTGGGCTTCACAGTTGAGAGGATGTACAAGACCTCGAAGGAGGCAAGCCCCATATGGCTGCGTGGAAACCCAGCCCTGGGGCAGTGGCACATCTACACTGGTGGATGGATAACCACAGCCGTAAGCAGGGACGACAGCAGCAACTTCGGATACTTCTACACGCCTCTCGGGAGACCAGAGCCTTTATGGCAGGCCTACAAGCCTAGCCCGGAGTTCTACGAGGTGGCTAGGAAGCTTTGGACAACAGAGTTTAAGACTGTTGAGGAGAGGCACGGGTTGATGAGGAAGGCTTTCCAGCTCGCGATCAAGGACTCTGTGAGGGTTTGGCTTGTGGATCAGAATGCTGTCTGGGTTAGGAGGAAGAATGTTAATGCTGTCGCAGACTACTCTGGAGGATACCCCGTGGCGGCGTGGCCCTACACATTGAGGTTCGCGGACAAGACTGGGGGCACAATGCGTGTCGGTAGTAGTGAGGTGATAGTTGAGCCCTGGAACCCTGTCGCCCCCACGAACTGGATCTACGATGTGGCACTCATGTACGGGACTGTGAACAACGCGTACGTGACTGACCCACACACGGGTCTGCCTATACCTATCAAGATGAAGAGTGCTGTGCTTGAGACCCTGAAGACGACGCCGACCGCGCAGAACCCTGAGAGCAAGGACTGGCTGACTGTCAAGTTTGTTGACAGGGTTGAGGTGCCTAGTGACGCTTGGTATGCTTGGGACGTCAAGGGGAGGAGGTTTGTCACAGCGGGCGAGGCAGGCGTTAAGGTTGCCCAGAACAAGGTGACGGTGGACTTTGGCGACGTGATTGGTAGCGAGTATTATCATGACAACTCTACGATGAGCCTGGCTGACTGGATCATATGGTTCCCACTGTACTTCGAGAGGGCAGACAATAGTAGCCCGCTTTACGACGAGTCCTGGGTTCCCAGCTTTGAGGCTTGGAGGTCCCAGTTTATTGCTTGGAAGATTGCTAGTGAGCACCCGCTCAAGATAGAGTACTACTTCAACGCGACGTACCTGGACGCCGAGCTGATAGCTGTCTGGCCCATAAGCTGGGCTGCCTACCCGTGGCACGTGTATGCTATCGGTATACTGGCTGAGAGTGATGGTAAGCTTGCGTTTAGTAGTGATAAGGCGGATGCGAGGAAGGTTGAGTGGATGAACTATATTGGGGGGCCGAGCCTCGACGTCCTCAGAGATGAGCTCAGCAAGGCTATTGCTGGCAAGTACATACCCTTCAAGGAGGCTCTGGGCAAGTACGTGACTGAGAGCGATGCTGTTGAGCGCTACAACAACCTCAAGTCCTGGTTCAGCAAGTACGGGCACTTCTGGGTCTCAAACGGCCCATACTTCCTCGCAAAAGCCGACGCCACAGCCCACACAGCAACACTATCCAACACGAAGCTCCTGGCAAGACCCGTCAAGGCGGCGGCATTTCCAATTGAAATGCTCATTGCCGTCCTAGTAGTAGTAATCATCGTGATAGCAGTTGCCTACGTTTTAGTCAGGAGGAGAAAGGGCAAAAAAGAGCAAAAGCAGACCGCGGCTCAATGAAAAATTGATATTTTTTTATTATTTTATTTTTTCTAGGACTATTGCCGGGCAAACTCTTTTTACCCCGGGGATTTTTCCGATATCTTCGACTACTTGTGTTAGGTGTTTATTGTCTTTTGTCCAGGCCTCGATCATTATCATGTGGTCTCCCGTTGTTAGGAATACTTTGGACGCGTAGTCTTTTTGCGATAGCTGGGATGCTACTTCTAGTATTTTTTCCGGCTCTGTGTCTACTCCTATTAGTGCCACGTTTTTGTAGCCTAGCTTGCTTGCATCCACCTCGATGGTGTACTTCTTTATGACTCCTTCTTTTTCTAGCTTTTTAAGTCTCTTTTTTACTGCTACGTCGGTCATGCCGAGCTTTTTTCCGAGAAGGGTTAGTGGTGCTCTGCTGTTTTCCATGAGCTCCTTTACCAGTAAGTAGTCTTTTTCGTCCAAGTAATTCACCAGCGGTTAGGATTTAGAACCTTTCCTGTTTATTAAAGTTTGCAGCTGTTGCTGGGCATTTTTTTCTGCCGAGTCTTCGGGAGGTTGACATTAAAAAGTGGAGTGCTGCGTGGCGTCTTGCCTACTTGGGAAGTATGGGTCTCCCCTTGCTATGGACTTCACTTGCGCTTCTTCTTTGTTAAGCAAGCAACTAGCACTGTTGCAGCGATCATTGGGGTGAAGAGGAGGAGCGGCGTGTTTCTTTCAACGAGCTTGATTGCTTCCCTAGCTAAGTCGATTTTTCTCGCGTAAGGCTGCGTGGTTATGGACAGGCTTGCTGTTGAGAGGTTCATTTTCAGGAGTTGCTGTTGGAGTTCCGTGACGTAGAGTTTGGGTTTTTCTCTCCTCTTAACTACCGAGTAGGTTGGTTTCCATCCATGGAGTGTGTAGAGGAGGCTTGCCACGTATTCTTTGAAGTCCACCAGGGTTATTGCGAGAGGTGGGCAGTCTCCGCCTATGCACAGCGCCTTTTCTTCGGGGTAGATTTCTGCTACGAGGTTGCTTGTCTCTATTACGAGGCCAGTGCTGTGTGATTTTAGTGGGGTTGTGTCGCCGACGCTGGAGTTGGCGATGAGAACAGACTGCAGCTCTAGGTCCCGCCGAAGGGTGTAATTCAGTATTAGGGTATGCGTCTTTTCTTCCTCGAATTCGCCGTGCAGTGCTATGAGGTAGGAATCTTTGAGCTTCGACGCTGAAATTGCGTACTCGTTTCCGTATCCCGTGACTGCTGTCAAGTATAGTAGTCCTTCTACCTCTGAAACTCTCGCGATAAACGCGTCTGCAGTCCCGTCCCTTCCGGTAGTGCTGCCAACGATTAGCAGTGTGCCGTCAGCCGTTAAGAGCGCATCTTCCACGCATTCTGGTCCAGCTCCCCCTATAGCCATGTCGTTGACGAGCGTAAGGTCTGGCTTGAGTTTGACTACGAGAATGTCGCTTTGTGACACGTTATAGCTGTAAGTTTCTCCAACGATAATTATGTTCTTGCCGTCTGAAAGTAATCTCTTTGGGTAGTCGTCATACGCTATGCTTCCAAGCACTGCTGAGTCTTCGATCTCGCCAGTCACATAGTTGTACTTTACCAGGATGATGTCCGATTCTCTGAGTGGCGAGTAGCGGTAAACGTAGCCCGTAATGTAGAGCGTGCTGTTTACGGGTAGGAGGTCAACTCCAAAGAGAGGGAGCTCAGAGTATATGACCTTGGGTGCTAGCGTCTCGTTACGCATCACTACGAGTAATATTGCTGGGAGACCGCGGAGGTACGTCGTCCCAGCGAAGAAGAAGTAGCCTCTGTGCGCGGCAGCACTTAGCATGAAGCCTGTGCTCTCTATGAAGTATGCTTCACGCTTCGTGCTAGTTGCAAGGCCGAAGAGCGGGAATGATGCACCTCCATGCCTAACAAACCCACCATAGAGAAGTGCTTCATTCTCAGCGCTTGCGAACAAGATTACCGGCTCTATCTGCTCACTGGGTTGTGAGTAGAAGCTCTGCGGAAGCAGGAGTGCAACTAGCAGGAGGAGAAGTGGAAGAGAGCTGCATTTTCCCATTTTAAGGCTCGCCAAAGTAAAAGAGTTTTTTGACAATATAAAGTTACTGAGCTAGGAGGAGGAGCTTGCACTGGAGCCGTAGTAGCCGGTATGGCGAGGTTGAGGTGATTGCCCCCTTCTCCCTCAGCTCGCTTACTTTTCTTCCTAGCTCGTGGGTCCCGATTCCGAGCTTGTTTGCCGCCTCTTCGAAGGTGTTGGAGAGCGCTATCGCCCTGACTACCTGCAATTCTTCTTGGGATAGCTCGTTAACTGGGTTTGGTAGCAGCTTTTCGAGGGTTAGGTGGACAGCCGCCTCGACTATCTGTAGTATTTCCTCGGGGCTTATCAGGTGGAGGTAGTCTGGGATGAGCAGCACTTCTACTCCCAGCTCTTTCGCTGTGATCCTCGCAGCATCGTCTGAGAAGCCTCTTGCAACTATGAGCGGCTTCACACCCGCCAGCCTGGCGTTTGTGTACGCTTGCCTGACGTCCGTGACGGAGACTTTACCCGACTTGACTTCAACGTAGTATGTTTCTCCGTCCTTTTTTGCCACTACGTCTATTTCTGCTACGGGTCTGCCTTCAACGCTGAGTACGTGCCTAGTCTTCTCGACCGTGTACCCCTCGAGCTCTAGAATTATCTGTGCGAGCATCTCCACCCATAGACCCTTACTCGCCACGGGTAGTCACCCACAGGCTTGAAAACATTTCCTGCACCTGCCTAATGGTGATTTTCTCGTTGGTGCTCGTCGCCTGCTCCTCTGAGAGTCTGAGTTTCGCGAGTGTGGGGGTGAAGCGCCAGAGGTGGTAGTTGAGGAATTCCTCTCGGCTGGACACGTTCGAATAGTACTCCCTATGCGTCCTTGCGAGTATGGACTCCACTAAGCCTTCGTCTTCTACTTCGTGCTTTTCCGATGCTTTTAGCTCGTACAGCCCCCTGTAGGGGCAGAACCTGCAGCTCACCCTTGGCAGGCCTTGCAGGTAATGAGGGTGTATTAGCCCGGTCTCCCTAAGGATCCCTGCCACATCAGTGATTGTGAGGTCGTGCACCAGATTCACTACCCCGCCACTGAGGAATGCGCCTTTGGTGGCGAGGCTTGACAAGCGCTCGTACCTCTTGCCCGCTTCTAGGGCTCTCTCAGCCTTAGCCTCGAAGTCGGCCTTGATCCTCTTTTTCGCCTCCCGGAGGCTTCGAGTCTTCAGGTATGTGCACCACCTGTCCCCCCTCTTTGGGAGCCCCTGGGTAGCCAGGTAGTAGAGGAGCTTGCTCCTGTCGGGCGTGGCTGTTTCCAGGGGGACTCCGAGCTTGGAGGAAACTTCCTCGACGAATTTGTAGTTTTCCACAGGCTCTAGGAAGGGCATGTGGACGTATACAGCTGTTAGCTTGAAGTTTACTCTTTCTCTCAGCCTTTGCAGGAGCATGAGGTTTGCAGTGCTGTCTTTTCCCCCGCTAAGGTCTGCCATTACATGCTTTCCTTCGAGGTGTTTGCCGTGCCTCGCGGCTATCTGGTTTATTCTCTCCTCAAGAGAGTCAAGGCTCTTGCTTGGGATCCCGCTTGTGGGCGGCTCGTAGACCGCGTTGTAGAAGGGACCGTTTCCCGCGTATAGGCTTCCAGCATCACCGGACCAAAGATAGGTTTTCGTGGTTGCATCGCATGTGCACTCGACGAAGTCGGAGAAGGTCCTCACGTAGCCTCTGACCTGCCCATTGCTGATCACTGGGTATCTTTCCATCACGGCGCACTCCCCCTATTCCGCCCCTTCATTGATCGAAGGTTCCCCAAGATGTGTGGCATGGAGTGCCAAGGGCTTAACACCTCCTAGCGCCCCCTCGGTCCCACACGAAGACCCCCAAGGATTTGCGGGCTGCGCTTGTGACCGCCCACCCTGGGGAGCGGGTTTGGGTTAGGCTGTAGCGTTGCCGTCGCTCCCCTCTGCTTGGCTGTATAGCCGCTTCACGGATGCTCAGCTATGGTTAAATTACTTCTACTCGGATCCTGCCGGCAAGCTTCTTTGCGAAGTTTTCGGCGTCTCTCTCGCTTCCCACGATTGAGCCGTAGTGCATCGGGATGGCTATGTCTGGTGAGATCGTTTCAGCGGCCTTCACGGCTTCGCTCCAGTCCATGACGTATGTGCCGCTGACTGGCAGGAGAGCGACGTTGACTTTCCCCTTGAGGTTCGCCATTTCGGGTATGAGGTCTGTGTCGCCTGCATGGTACACTGTGACTCCCCCTACTTTGACCAGGACTCCTATCCCCCTATACTCCTTTGGATGGAACTTCTTCCCAATGTTGTATGCGGGTACAGCCTCCACCGCGACACCCCTCACCTCTATCCTGTCCCCGGGGTTGAGTAGCTTGTACTCGAAGCCCAGTGCCCTCACTTTCCCCGCGCAGTTTGTACTCGCGATTATCGTTGTGCCCTTTTTAGCCACCTTCCTTATGTCCTCCGGGCTGCAGTGGTCGTAGTGGTCGTGGGTGCATATCACGATGTCTGCGTCGTGTGGCTCTGAAGCTACTTGGAACGGGTCAACGTATATGGTCACGTTTGCCCCGGCTATTTTGAAGGCAGCGTGCGACAAGTGGGTGATCACAACCCCTTTAAATTCGATGCTACCCATAATCTAATGCTTGTAGAACAGCAATTTATTCTTTTTGTGCTATCGCGTAGACCGCGCGCGGCGCGCGCTAAGAGCTGGAAGTTACTTCTGAATGCTTAAATTGTGGTATAGGAAAGAAGTCATAAAAGCATCGAAGGAAAAGAAAATTAATTTGAAAAGGAGATTAGAAGGGTTGAAAAGACAGTGTTTTCCTTCCCTAATAACAACTGAAATTCGACTTAAATTTTTAAAGGACTCATTGCAGAACTCTCAGGTAGACGGGTATGCATGCAATGCATAGGAATGTTAAGGCCAGCCTCTCACACCTCGCCAGATGGTTTCGCGACAGGTTCAAGGCATCTGTGAACACTCTCTATATGCGCATCCACCCCTACATTCGGTGCGCGCGCTCACGAGTTAAAATAACTCGTGGTGGGCCCTTCCCGTACCCTGGAAGGAATATACAAATTTTAGCTGCCTAGCGCGCGCACCCGGATTATCGCTTGTCCCTGCTTCACGATATCTCCTTCCTTGACGAATACCTCCCCTACTGTGCCCTCCACGCTTGACTTGACTTCCACGAGTGTCTTCATGGCTTCTATCTTCGCGACGGTTGCCCCTCTTGTGATCCTCTGCCCCGGGGAGACGAGTAGCTGGTTAATTTTCCCAGTGATCGGCGCAACTACGCAGTCTTTGCTTTGTGGCTGCGCTTCCACTTTCCTCACCACTCCTGTCTGGAGTACAGACAGCACTGCCTGTAGGGGTGACTCGCCCTCCGGGACCTCGACCTCGACTTCGTAGGCTTCCCCCTCGAAGATCACCAGGAACCTTTTCCTCACCTACCCCTCACCCTCAAGCCGTCTTTGCATATAACATTGTCCTCCTGCGCACGTCGATCCATTTTAGCGCGCCTCGCCAGCCTAGCATGATGCTAACGGGTCGTGCTCTGAAATGTCCATGAATGAGGCTATCCGCCAGGCGTTCGTCGGGGCTTCTCTTCGAAGCCCGCCGGGCCTCACTCTCCTCCTTTTGGCTTCCAGGTACGCGATGACTGCTGCAAGTATTAATGCTCTCCTGGTCGAGTCCACTCCTCCAGCACCTCTTAAACCGGTGGCACGCCGTGTTTTCTCGGCGGCCTTTGGTGCTTCTCCCTCTTATCCCTAAGGAAGAGTAGGGCCTTGTACATGTAGGCCCTCGTTTCTCGTGGTAGGATCACGTCATCCACGTACCCCCTCGAGGCGGCGAAGAAGGGGGTGGTTATTTCCCTCCTGTACTTTTCGACGAACTCCTTGGCTACTTCCTCCGGGTTTGGAGCCTTCTCCAGCTCCCTCTTGTAGATTATCTCTATGGCTTCTCTCGGGCCCATGACCGCTATCTCCGCAGTCGGCCACGCCAGGACGTAGTCTGCTCCAAGGTGCTTGCTTGACATTCCGATGTAAGCCCCTCCATATGCCTTCCTCATGATCACGGTTATCTTGGGCACTGTTGCCTCCGAGTACGCGTAGATGATCTTCGCCCCGTGGCGGATTACTCCGCCGTGCTCTTGGAATGTCCCCGGCAGGAAGCCCGGCACGTCGACTAGCGTCACTATTGGGAAGTTGAATGCGTCGCAGAAGGTGACGAACCTAGCTATCTTGTCCGAGGAGTCTATGTCTAGGCAGCCGGCGGAGACTGCTGGCTGGTTTGCGACTACGCATACTGGGAAGCCCCCCAGCCTCGCAAAGCCGACGACCGCGTTTGTGGCGAAGTATGCGTGAACCTCGAGGAAGGTGTTCCTGTCGAAGACTCTGGCAATTACCTCTTTAACATCGTAGGGTTGGATGGGGTCGTCAGGCACTATGTTGTCGAGTTGGGGTTCCTCTCTGAGGGGGTCGTCGCCGGTCTCGAGGAATGGTGGGTCTTCTACGTTGTTGCTTGGAAGGTAGCTTAGGAGGAGTTTTATGATCTGTATTGCGTGGTCGTCGTCTTCCGCTAGGAAGTGGGCGCACCCGCTCCTGGTCGCGTGTACTTCTGCCCCGCCGAGTTCTTCGAAGGTGACGTCCTCGCCTATCGACGCTTTAACAATCTTGGGACCTGTTATGAACATGAAGCTCTTCTTTGTCATGACTATGAAGTCGGCTAGTGCGGGGGAGTAGACTGCACCGCCTGCTGCCGGGCCCATTACCGCAACGATCTGGGGGATCACGCCGCTAGCCATCACGTTTCTGTAGAATATCTCCCCGTAGCCCTTGAGAGAGTCTACACCCTCCTGTATCCTCGCCCCGCCAGAGTCGTTTAAGCCAATGAGGGGTATCCCGAGCTTTAGCGCGAGCTCGATTGTCCTGGCTATCTTCGAGGCGTGCATTTCGCCGACGCTGCCCCCCATGAAGCTGAAGTCCTGCGCGTACACGGCTACCCTCCTGCCACTCACTGTTCCGAGTCCTGCCAGCACCCCGTCTCCGTAGGCTCTCCTGCTCTCCATCCCGAAGCCTGTCGCTCTGTGGGTAATGTAGCGGTTGATGGGTATGAAAGAGTCCCTGTCCAGCAGTTTCTCTAGCCTCTCGTGCGCTGTGAGCCTGCCCTGCTCGTGGACCTTCCTTATGAATTCCTCCGTGGGCCTCAGCGTCGAGCTTCTCCTAGCGACGAGCTCAGAAAACTTGTCCATGGGGGAGACCTCCTCTACTACTCCAACTCTAAGACCCAGGCTTCGAACTCTCCCCCGCTAACTCTCACTCTCACGAGCTCCGCCCCCCTTTGAATAGCGTCGTAGACGAGGGTGATGTGCCTTTGGAGCCTTGAAACGGACTCTAGCCAGTCCCCGCTCGGAGCCCTTAGGCCTTGAGGTATTTTCAGCGCTGTAAGTAGCTTATCCGGGATGCTGTTGGAATTTACCGCAGAGAGGACTGCCCCCTGCTTTAAATGCTGGATTGTGTCGGCTTGCGAGACCAGACCCCTTATAGCTAGGTATGCTACCCCGTCGGTCGAGGCGGAGATGCTTCTCTCAGCGGCGCCGGCTCTCCACGCCTCGTACCTCTGTCCGTCAGCTGCTACAGTGGCCTCGCCCGCCACGCTGAAGACCACCCTTTCGCGGAGATCCAGGGTCAAGTAGCCCTGCTTTAGCTCTATGGCTGGAGCTGTTGCCGGGTTGAGGACCAGTATGTTGGCTGCGGAGTGCAGGTATTTATCAATCGATGTAAGTATGGATGGCGATAGGTAAGCCCTGCTCGATGAGCGTATCGTGATCATCATACATTGAGACACCGGTGTTGCTACTTTGCATTTTTGTGGTATAAAACAGTTGTGTAAATATTGTTTGCCAATTGTCGAAAAGCAAGCTACAGGAAAACGTACCTGTGCAGACCGCCTTGTGCTGGGGGCAGCGCTGGCGCCCGAGGAGGGGCTTAGACAACCCAGTCGTCTACAGTCTTCTTCCTGAGGACGAGGACTCGCAGGAAGCCCGCGAGGAGGACTGTGAGCCAGCATAGCTGGTAGAAGAAGAGGTAGACTGGGTAGAGGTAGAGGTAAGATTTTGCTCTGACGACGCGTGATGCCAGTAGGTGCCACGTGGAGAAGAGTAGGAGTGATGCCAGGAGGGCGCCCGCAGTTGCGAGGTATGATAGATGCAGGTTGATGGCGAGTAGGGAGGCGAAGGGCAGTGCTTGGTTGATAAGGGTTGAAAGTGTGAGTGCCATTAGGTACGCAGTTTTCTCGAGGGAGTGGTTGTATAGTGCGAAGGCAGTAATCGTAGTGACCAGGGAGGGCAGGGAGCATATCAGGGCTGGAATGATTATGTGGGGCATTTTCAGCATTGCCTTCAGGGCGTCGAGGGAGTTTTCCTCTAGCCAGCTTGCTAGCCCGACAGCCCACCTCCTCCTCTGCTTGAACCATTTAGCTAGGCTCTCTGGGGGGTAGTTTAAGACGTATGTTTCCCCTATGAAGGTGAATTTGTGCCCTTTTTTGAATGTTCTCAGAGCAATGTCGAAGTCCTCGGACAGAGATGGGTGGAAGTAGCCTATTTCTTCCAGGGCTTTTCTCTTGATGACGAAAGCCGCACCGTTTATGGCTACTGTCCGCTTGGCAAGCTTCGCCATTAGCATGCTTGCGAAGTTGTAGGAAGTGTACTCGATGTAAACCATCTTTGACAACAGGTTTGATGTCACGATCACCTTCTTGATGTCCCCCACGTCGCTGTCCCTCATCCTTTCAGCTATCTTGTGGAGGAATAAGTCGTCCTCTACTGCCACGTCGTCGTCCAGGAAGACTACCAACTCGCCCGTGGAGCACTTGATGGCTGTGTTCAGCGCGGAGACCTTGCCGGCCCTCGCCCCCCTCTCAATGAGGGTGACACCCCTAAGCTTCCTTAGTTCCTCCGCTACGCCTGGAAGGGGCTCGTCGAGTACAACGATTACTTCCCTGTTTGGGTACGGTAGGCTCAGCATCCTTTTAACCAGCTTTACTAGTCTCTCCGAGCCCTTGAAGGAAGGAATAATTACTGAAATCTTTCCGCGAGCTTCTTCCCGAGACAAATGTGCTTGGACAAGCGCCGCGCGCGGCATGGCAACAACCTGGGGGCTTTTATCTAGAAAAGAAAATAAGCTTTTCTAATGGTTTTAGGATGCGTGGGCAGCGTTGAGGATTGTAGCAGGGCAATTCTTCAGGAGGCCATGAGGGGCCAGCTTAACGGTGTGGGTAGGGTTTTCATCTCAGAGCTGATGAGAAGGGGGTTTAGCCGCGACACCATAACAGATGCTTTGAGGAGTCTCAGTTCGAGGTACCGCATAGTTGTTGTGGGTGACGTGATCAAGGTGTACTTTAGCACGCGGGCGCGCTGAATTATCTAGTTTTTCATTTTTCAGTGCGCTAAGCACCATACCCACGAAAAGCTTTTTACCTTACCCCAGGAGTGAATACCGTAGCCCCGCGAAAGGTGGGGTTGCACGATGGCGCACGCGCCGGGTGGGCTGCAGTGGAGTACGGCTGTTTTTCGACGATTATTGGAACTCTGTGCGCGCTTGTTGATAGCTACAGAGTCTACTACCTCGATGCTCTAGACTTGGCGTCGTACAGGAAGTATGAGGGTGGGGCATTCGTACGTAGGCTTGAGGCTGAGGTTGAGGACTACCTTGATGGGGAAAGATGCTCCTTCTCGTTTCAGCCTGTTATCAGGGGTTCTGGCTTGAGGAGGAGCGTTCTCGAGGAGGTAATGCTTATACCTTGTGGAGCAACTGCCACTTATAAGGAGGTAGCTATGCGGGTGGGGGCTAGTTCTCCGAGGCTTGTGGGGAGGATCCTCTCGTCGAACGACATATTGATTGTTGTCCCGTGCCACAGAGTCGTATCTGTAAGGGGGCTTGGCGGCTATAAGCTCGGCGTAGATGTGAAGAAGAAGTTGCTCAGCATTGAGAGAGAAATGTGCGGCGGGTAGTATGGTTGCCAGGAGGATTTTAAGCTTCTGGGGTAAGGGTGGGGTTGGTAAGACTACCCTTTCTTCAGCGCTGGCGGTTGCTTTAGCGGAGGAGGGTTACAGTGTCTATCTGCTGTCGACCGACTTTATGCCGTCACTATGCGATGTGCTTGAGCTTCCCTTGTCCTGCGAACCTGTAAAGCTTTCGGATAACCTTGTCGTGGAGCAGCTTTATGAGGACAAGGTCATAGACCTGTGGAAAAAGCGTTTCGGCGACGAGGTTTATAGGGTTGCCTCGAGCATCTTCCCGGTAGGTCGAGAAATAATTGATTACGTTGCCGGCGCGCCCGGCATAGTTGAGGAGTTTACCCTCTACTACATCTACGAGCTATACAGGATCCTGAATTGCGACGTAATAGTCTGGGATACTGTGGCCACGGGTGGAGGGCTAAGGATGCTCAAGATCGAAAAGGAGTTTTACGAGCACTTAGGTGAGGCTGCGAAGCTCTACCTCAAGGTGAAGGGTGTGCTGGACAAGATAAGGACTGGTTCAGAGGAGCCATTGAAGCTGATAGAGTCTTGGCGTATGCTTGCTCAAGATGTTCTCAGCTTCTTAAAGTGTGCGTCTCATTTCTCGTCGCTTGTCTCCAGGGCTTACCCTGTTGACTACTTTGTCGCGGTCAGGGCGTATAGGGAGTTGAGCCAGTTTGTTCCTATGAGGTTCTTGTTTGTTAACATGGTTTCATCCTCTGAGGAGGAAGAAAGGTATCTGGGCAGGTTTGAGGAGGAGTTTGGAGGCAAGCTGGACATATTTAAGGTGCCAAGGTTCGAGGTTTCCCCGAGAGGCATTAGCGGTCTCAGGAGAGTGATAGGTAAGGAGGACATTGAGAAAATAATTTCAGTCCTTCTTTAGCGCGCAGACAGCGCTGACAGTTTCCAACAGCACACACAGGTACTCTCTCCACTCTAAGATCTCCCGGAGCCTCCACGCCTGAACAGAGTGCGCGCTTTCCTTGTTAATGCTGGAGATTCCTGGCAATGGGTTTATAAGGGTTTTGTCGCACATTGAGACGAATGGAAGTAAGCGGGCGCGCTGAAGAGGCATTAGGGTTCCTCAAACCCGTTCCCCAGAGGAGCGGTAACCGCAGATGCGGCCCGCAGCTACTGGGGCTCCAGCGCGCGGTACCGAAGAGGGGGTGAATCCCGGCAACGGGCAGACCCCATGACACCCCCAAGCCGATACAGCGAGGGCTGTGAGGGCGCTCTGACCAAAAAATGACGGGCGGAATGTGGGGTGAGCGCACGCTTAGGGCAGGAAACGAGTTTAATGTGCGCTAGTTAGCAGTTTTCAATAAGCATGGGAAAACTTCCAAGAGGAAAACCTGTGAGGGGGGCTTAAAGTTTAAAAGTGTCGAGTAAAGATTTTCTTTCAGGAGATTATGAAGAGGTACAACCACGTGATCAAGGTCTTTCTCTACGTGCTATTACTCTTCCTGGTCTCTAGCTATCAAGAGTCAGAGTTCCAGTTAAGGGAAACTAGTGTTGGAGAAGTTTTTAGCTGGCTTGCCTACCTGTTCCTCGGTTTACTTAGCATCGTGGTAGTTTTTTATAGGCGAGTAATTGTTAAAGTTCTCCTTGAAGTTCTGAGAATGAAGACGAAAGTAGAGAGATATCCGCTGAATCGTCGAGAACCCTTATGGGAATTGCTAGTACTCCTCGCAATGCTTCCAGTGCTCCTCGCTGTGCTCAATGAGAAGGGGAGACAAGCAGGTGGAAATGAGACATTTGCATTCCCAGGCAATGTTGCTGGCCTTGCTAATTCCTCTAGACCAGCGCTAAGTATGCCGGCTAATGCTTCAGCAGCTAAATTGAATATCACGACCTACCTTCCTCAGCCGCCTATTCTCCTCGTCCTCGCAGTATTTTCTTGCGTGGTTCTCCTAGCTTTACTTGTCGGCTACTTTGAGCTACAGCGTGAGATGAGGGAAAGCGGAAACGACGTTCTTCAGAAGGAGGTAAAAACTGAGGTTGAAACGGCGTTGAAAAGACTGGAGGGTAAAGAGGGTGACCTTAGGCACGAAATAGTTAGGCTTTACAACTCTTTTTGCAGGGCGATCGAGGTGCGTGGTGTTAAGCTGGAAAAGTTTTGGACTGCGCGCGAAATTATGGTCGTCATTGCTCACCTAGTACCTGTCCTCCCCAGAAATGCTGTTGAAGAACTCACAAGCCTCTTTGAATTAGCACTTTACAGTAATCATCCCCTAAGTGAGGAGCATCGAAGACTCGCAGTCGGCGCGCTTAACAAAATATTTTTGGCACTGAGTATCCTGGAGGGGGCGACTGGAACGTGAGGAAGAGAGAGCTAGTGATGGCGTCATATATCATGGTGATTTTGACCCTTAGTACTGTTAGCCTGTTCAACGAGATTTTTCCCAGGGTCGTTCTCTGGCTAATGACTCTTTTCCTCCTCCCCTTTGTGTTTTATGAAATTCTTGCACCACTCCTCAAATATTCTCCGAGGATCGCCTCCGCCTCTAGTGAGAAAGATGGTTGCTTGCTTGAGAATGTATTGCGGGGAAAACTAGGTGTTAACGATGAGAAGAAGCTTCTTAAACTTATTTTTCAAGTGGAGTAGGTGGAGAGTGCCCTGAAATGGCGGCAACGGAGAGTAGGAGGCTTGAAAAAGTTTTCCTGGAAGTTGAGAAGGCTGTAGTTGGCAAGAGGAGGGTTGTTGAGAAGCTGCTCGTTGCACTTCTCTCCGGTGGACACGTATTGATTGAGGATTATCCTGGGCTAGCAAAGACCCTCCTAGCGTCTACCTTTTCAAAGGTACTGGACCTGGAGTTTCGAAGGATACAGTTCACCCCGGACCTGTTGCCAGCCGATATTACTGGGAGCTACATCTACGATCTGCATAGCTCAACTTTCCGGTTTAGGCGTGGACCAATCTTCACCAATATCCTTCTTGCAGATGAGATTAACAGGGCACCTCCAAAAACTCAGAGCGCCTTGCTTGAGGCAATGCAGGAGAGGCAGGTCACAGTTGATGGCGTAACTTTCCCATTGGAGCCACCTTTCATGGTCATAGCGACGCTTAACCCCATCGAATACGAGGGAACCTATCCGTTGCCGGAGGCTCAGCTAGATAGATTCCTCTTGAAGTTAAGGATGGGGTACCCCAGCTACGATGAAGAATTATTGATTCTTAAGAGGCGAGTTGAAAGGAAAAAAGATCAGCCGGATATAGTGAAGGTTTTGAGTAAAAGCGAGCTTCTAGAGCTCGCTAGGAAGGTTGAAGACGTTTACGTCGATGAATCAATATTCAGCTACATTGTCGATATTTGTCGCGCAACACGCGAGTTGAGGGAGGTGGAGGTGGGTGTAAGCCCCAGGGGGACTGAGTGCCTATTAAAGGCGAGCCGCGCTCTCGCATTCATAAAGGGGCGCGACTACGTTTTGCCGGATGACGTAAAGGAAGTGGCCGTGAGCGTTTTAGCTCACAGGCTGGTAATGAAGTCAGAGTCGCTTGTAAGGGGGGTTACCCCTGAAATCCTCGTTGAAAGAGTCCTTCAGAGAGTTGAAGTGCCGAGAGATTTCAGTGGCAAGGGTGCGCGCTCGCCAGGCGCCCTGAGGGGAGAAGGATATGGCTAAGAAGAAATTCAATCACGCCAGCAGCGACCCTGGGGCAAGGGTGGGGCTCCGGGGATTGGCTCTTCAAGCTGTTCATTGTTCGAGAGCTTGGAGCAGTAGCGATGTGCACATCGAGGCTTTGAATGTTTGGACCCGGCTCCTGTTGGGGCGGAGATTATTCTCGCTGCTGGTGCGTGCGAAGCTCTGGGGATTGGGGCTAGCTGCTAGATCGCACTACAACGAAAAGCTTTTATCAACACTCTCACGAATAAGCGCGCGAAAATGCGGGGTAATAGGTGGCGCACGCGCTGACCGCTAAGGCTTCTTTCCTGATTCTTACTGGGCTTCTCATATTTTCGGCCTCGCTTATCCTTCAGAAATGGTTCCTCTCTATGCTTTCGTTGCCATTTCTACTGCCGGTCCTGGTGGCCGCATCTCATAAACCAGTGGAAGCCTCGCAGCTCCGAGTTTCTCGAGAAGTTTCTCCCAGTAATACATTTGCTGGAGACGTTATACGGGTGAAAATCAGTGTAGCAAACCTTTCAGGTCGGGATGCATTGTTGGAGATAAGGGATAATATACGTGGAGACTTAAAAGTTTTGGATCGCTTCCCGCACCTTCTAGTAGCTCTGGAGCCGCGTGGAAGTTTTCAGTTCGCTTACAGCTTAACTTCCCATGCTAGGGGACACTTTTCAATCGGACCCCTGGAGGTGTGGTGTTTAGACCCTTTCCTGGTAACGCGGAGAAAGGTTTTAGAGCTCCCTGCCGAGGGGGTAGCCTTCCTCCCCAGCGTTAGCAGGATTGCCTATCTGCGGTTGCCGTATGCGCGGACAACGCGTATAGCTGGGGAGATTCCTTCGAATAGCCCGGGGGAGGGCTTCGAATTTATGGAGATCTCGGAGACTGATGTGCTTGCGGGGAAAAGGATAAACTGGAGAGCGGTTGCTAAGGCTAGAAGACCCTTCGTAAACACCTATCGGGCAGAGAAGTCTGCAGAGTGCTTAGTAGTGCTCGATGTCCCCTCTCGTAGGCTGCTCGGCAGAGAGTTGACGAGCATTCTTGTAGATAAAATGGTTGAACTTGCCGCTACCCTCGTGTATTATCTAAGTGAGAGGGGGAATAGGGTTTCCCTACTTGTGGTCGGGAATTATCGCGACTGGGTTAAGCCCGGATTTGGTAAGAGACATTTGCTTCGAATCCTGCACTCGCTTGCGGACGTTAAAAGCCTTGAGTATAAACCGCTGGTTGACTATTCAGAGGTTTTCCAGCTTACCGCCCCCTTCTTAACAAAGTCGGGATCCCTCATCTTCGTGATCTCAACCTTCACCGAGCCCTCTGGGAACCGTGTTCTCGAGGAGGCGGTTTATAGGGGCTACAATGTTGTTCCCGTAGCGGTTAACCCGTTTAAGTCCGTGGAGGGCGTGTGCAGCGTGGAGGAAAGAAGAGTTATTGTCCGCCTGAGCGAGCTATGGGACAAGGGCGTAATTGGAGTGCTAGGTTCGCGAGAAGGACTGAAAGTTGACTTTCAATTACTGAAGCTGGTAGAGGCGATGCTATGTGCTTAGGCGGAGCATTTTTCTCGGGGTACTGATTTCCTCGTTCATTTCCCTAGAGATAGCCTTCCTTATCCCATCCCCATTCATCCAGCTAACTCTTTTCCTGCTATTATCTGGGTTTCTAGCGTCCTTCTTCGCCGGGAATGCATTTTTCCTTAATGCTTTTTCCAGCATGTACTGCATGCTTGTAGCCCTTCTCGGAGCACTAGGTTATCCTCTAACCGTGCTCTTCGTCCACATAGTCACAATGCTTGTCTCACGTGATTTCCTGGAGATTCTCACATACGGCGGGGTATGGGGTGCACGCCACCTGGCGAGGTATTACCTGCCCTTCTACTCGGTTATCATTCTCGTTTTCTACGCCTGGCTCATGCTCAGAGAGAGGCTTTCTCCGCTGCTCCCCTTCCAGGCCGTAATCCTCTGCGCGGTGGGGGTCATGCTGCTCTACATTTTTGCTACGCGCTCAGCGAGGAGGATTGAGGCTCAGGGACCGGGTGTTTGCAGTCACAGCGCCGTACTCGACGCGAAAGCTAGCTAAGATGAGCATGGGCATCGTCCTCATAGGCTATCCGTGGAACATCCGCGGAATGAGTCTGATAAGGGGCGCGAACATATGGCTTAGAGACGGCTACCAAGCAGCATGCACGCGAAAAAGCTTCCTGGCGACCTCATCGGGAAAAACGGTGGAAAAACCATAGCCCTGCGGAGGCGGAGTAGCAACTGGCGTGCTGAGGCTCAGCATCTGTATAGCTGTAGCAATTTGTCAATAACTATGGGTATGACTTTCTCGGCTTGCTCATTAGCGTCGACTTCTATAAGCCTCCCATGCTCCCTATAGAAGTCTATTATTGGTGCGAACTGTTCCCTGTAGATCTTCAGGCGCTCCATTATCACCTCGTGTGTGTCGTCTCTTCTCTGGATCAGCTTTGAGCCGCACTTATCACAGATTCCTGGGATCTTCGGGGGCATGTATACGACGTGGTAGATGGCGCCGCATACAGGGCACACCCTCCTCCCACCTAGCCTCTCTAGAATTGTTTCGTCCCTAGCGTTGAACAGGAAAACCCACTCGGGTCTTGCGAACTCCTCGAGCGCTTCCGCCTGCTTGAGCGTTCTGGGGAAGCCATCCAGGATAAAGCCCCTCCTGCAATCCTCCATAGATAGGCGCTGCTTGACAACTTCAATGACTATCTCGTCGGGGACAAGCAGGCCTCTGTCCAGGAACGCCTTCACTCTCTTCCCGAGGTCTGTGCCCCTCTTCGCCTCTTCCCTGAAAATGTCCCCAGTCGATACGTGGGGGATACCGAATCTTTCCGAGACGGCATTCGCATACGTGCCCTTACCTACGCCGGGGGGACCGATGAATACTAGTCTCATACCTCATTTCAGCAGAAAGGCATGCTCTTTAACTTTACTGCTGGTTGTGCTGGTGTGCGCGTTAGAGGCAGGGCTTTTCAGCTGTGACTAGCAGAAAAAGACATATATTTCTCGCCTCCTTGTTTTCTTGAAGCAAATGACGTGGGAATACGAAGACCTTGTTTTGAAGGCTGTTTCTCATGGTGAAAAGTTAGGGGCGAGTTACGTTGAAGCGCGTTTCCATATGGTCTCTGGGAGCGGGATCTCGGCCAGGAATGGTGAGATCATTGGGGCTGAGAAGTCTTTTTTGAGGGGGATCGCTGTAAGGGTGATCGTTGACGGGTCTCTGGGCTTTGCATCAACGAGTACTCTTACGCTGGGCGATGTTCAAGCCGCTGTCGAGAAGGCTTACAGGAGGGCGAAAGCCCACTCTAGGCTTCAGAGGAGGCCGATAGCTCTCAGCGAGGAGAGGCTGGGAAGGGCTACTTACGAGGTTCCTGCAAAAACCAGGCCTGAAGATGTTGATTTTCAGGAGAAGTGCGGCTATCACCAGGAGCTTTGGAGGAATGTTAGCTCAGCCACCACCCAGGCTAAGGTAGCAACCATGACTTCGTTTTACAGTGAGGGTGTGGAGGAAAAGGTTGTTGTGAGCAGTGATGGGGCATACGTTAAGAGCAGGATTCCGAGGCTCTCCCTGGGCTACAATGTCGTGGTATCCCTGCCCAGCAGGGGCGTTGTACAGAGGTTCTTCTCACATGCTGCTTCGGGTGGGTACGAGCTCATCGACAAGTGGAACGTCCACGGCTACCTGCCGGGGGACGTTAAAACGTTTGAAAAGATACTCGTTGAGGCTGCTAAGCCTCCGGTTGACACGCCCGTGGACGTCGTTGTAGGGAGTGAAATTGTCGGCTTAATGGTTCATGAGAGTTGTGGTCACCCGAGCGAGGCTGACAGGATCCTTGGGAGGGAGGCTGCTCAGGCTGGAAAGAGCTTTATTAAGCCGGAAATGCTTGGCGAGAGGATAGGTAGTGAGTGTGCAACTGTCATAGACGACCCAACGATCCCGGGCAGCAATGGCTTCTACCTATACGATGATGAAGGCGTCCCGGCAAGGCCACGCTACCTCTACAAGAACGGCGTAATTAACGAGTTCCTCCACAATAGGTGGACAGCGGCACTATTCAACACTCGTAGTAACGCTGCCGCGAGGGCGATGAGCCATGAGGGGGAGCCAATAATCAGGATGGCGAACACTTACTTTGCGCCGGGCGACTACACATTCGATGAGCTAGTTGAGGACATCAAGCTTGGCGTCTACATTAAGAGCTACATGGAGTGGAATATTGACGATGAGCGGTGGAGCCAGCGGTACGGCGGGCTAGAGGCATACCTCATTGAGGGCGGGGAACTCAAAGGTCTAGTTCGAAACCCCGTCCTAGAGTTGACGACGAAGACGTTTTACTCGAGCGTAGATGCGGCTGATAAAAACTTGGAGTTCTACGCTGGGACGTGTGGGAAGGGTGAGCCGATGCAGGGTGTGCCTGTGTGGTTTGGCGGCCCAAATGTTCGCGTGAGGGGTATTAAGCTGAGGGTGATCGGATGAGCAGGGAGCAGCTGCTAGATATCGGGGAGAAGGTAGAGCAGCATGCCTTGAAGACTGGCTTTGACGAAGTAGCAGTGCTGGTTTATAGCCGTGAAAGCGTGATGGTTAAGTTTGCCAATGGCGAGCCTAGCGTTGTGCAGAGCTGGGTTAACCGCGTTGCCGAGGTTTACCTTGCAAAGAACGGGAGGATCCTGGGAACTTCTGCTCCCGTCCACGACCTAAGTGAAGTCTACAGGATTATTGACTCGCTTCTACCCATCCATGAGAGAATACCGCCCTCCATGCTCTACGCCCCGCTACCCGAGCCGGAGGAGCCGGAGCCTTTGCCCGGTCTTGTGGACCGAAACCTCCTAAAGGCGATTGAGGACCCCTCGCCCATTTCTGAGGCGGTTGTAGAGGCGGCTAACAGGTACAAGGTTGACACGTTCGCCGGCATGCTGCAACTCGCCTACGAGGAAAGGTGCCTAGTGAACAGCAAAGGTGCACGCATGGCTGAAGACTCTACGTCTCTGAAAGTCTATTTGAGGTCTTTCGCTGGGGAGGGTTCCGGCCAGTGGAGCTTCGGCTCCAGGCGCCTAGACGTGAGGAAGATCGAGGAAGTCGCTGAAACAGCGTCAAGGCTGGCGTTTGAGTCCAGGAGGCAGGAGGATTACCCTCCAGGAAGAACCAACGTGCTGCTTTCACCGATGGTTGCTGGGAACCTCTTCAA
Source organism: Thermofilum sp. (assembly GCA_020832965.1). The sequence goes on from JAJHRM010000009.1 coordinate 21,535, forward strand.
CTACGTTGCAGGCATGGCTACCGCTTCCTCGGTGATGATGGGTTTCTCGATCTTCATGGAGAAGAAGCCCGGGGACAGAGTGGCCAGCGAGGAGTTGACGGTGCTCGATGATCCCAGGAATCCCGAGCTCCCAGGCTCAGCTTCCTTCGATGATGAGGGGCTCAGGACATTCAGCAAGCCAATAATTGAGAGGGGCACCTTGAGAAACATTCTACACAACTCCAAGACGGCTTCAAAGATGGGTGGGAAGTCGACGGGCAACGCGGGGATCGTCTTCCCGAGGGTCTGGAACATAAGTGTCCACCCGGGAGGCTACAGCTTTGAGGAGCTGCTCTCCGAGATGAGGGAGGGCTTAATTGCTACCAACAACTGGTACACAAGGCTGCAGAACTACGTTGAGGGGACGTTTAGCACCATCCTTAGAGACGCGATCCTGGTCGTGAAGAATGGAGAAATCGTTGGAGCGGCGAGGAAGCTGAGGATTGCGGATAGCTTCCCGAGGATCCTGGAGAACGTGGTTGCGCTTGGGAAGGAGACTTACGACATGTACTGGTGGGAGGTGGAGACCCCCACGAGGACCCCTTACGTCCTGGTAAGAGACGTTGGAACATCGAAGCATACTGCTTAGCGTGCGCTACAGGTGTCCAAGGTGCGGCTTAAAGTGGGAGCGTGACAAGGGCGTAGAGTACTGCCTCATCTACGCCTACTTCGCGGGGATGGCGAGGGAGGAGTCGGACGACTACATGGTGATGGCTGCGAGGATCCTCGAAGCCGTGAGGAAGTGGCTGGAGGGGCACGTAAACGTGCTCACCTACTAGCACCCTTCGCCTGGGAGCAGAGGATCATTCAAGCCTCTAAGGGGCTCCTGCGCGCGGGAGCCCAAAGAGAGGATGAGGCGACGACCCCATGACTCCAGAGCACCCCAACAGCAACGCTGAGGGCTGCGATGAGGCCGCCGCAACGTGGCGGGGATGAGGGTGCGCGCGCTTAGCTTTTAGCCGGATCTCTCTTCTCCTGTAGAGAAGTACCGCCGCGACCATTAGTGCCGCCGCAGCGAAAGCTATCGCAATTACGATGTGTGGACGCCAGTAGGGTGGCACGGTTAAGCCTTGACGCCTCGTAGCAGTCGCCCTATGTAGCAGGGCATCGCCTGAGTAGAGCTCAACGTCTACCGGGGCGTTCCTTACATCTGGGAAGACCAGCTCGACTCTCTCATTGACGTACAGGTATGCCTTCCTGGCTTGGTCCGGCGTTGAGTGCACCCAGACGTATACGTAGCCGCTTGTAGCCCCGGTATTCTCCACTACTACGTGTAGTCCGTCCCCGAGAACCTCGGCAGTCCTTATAACCGCTCTTACTTCCGGGGGTTCCCCCACCTTGATCAGCCCAGGTATGACCAGCTGGAAGACGTAGAAGTCTGGAGCTTCCTGCTCATTGTGGTTTATCCAGGTGAGCCCACCCAGGGTGCTCTGGGGTCCGTGGGAGTAGGGAGGCTCCCACCTGTAGTTAAGAAGCTTTGTCCCGTTGAGGAACACCTCTAATACGTCTATCCAGCTTCGTGGATCGGTGCTTGTGAAGCTGTCCCTGACCTTGACTTCAAAGATTGAGCCGTTGATTTGCCTCACATAGTTGCTGGTGTTGAGCCAGACCCTTACCGATACTATGTAGGCCCCTGGGAGCTGCTGCATCTTGCCTGTGCCTGTAACGTCGCATAGCACAGTTTCACCGTAACTCTTCTCGAGGGCCTTCAGCACCCAGAACCTTAATAGCCTGGGGTTGTCGCTGAACATCAGCAGGGTGTAGTCGATCATCCGCGGGAGTGACTGGTTCATGTCCCTCGCGACGTCTGGGTCGTCGAGGAGACTCTTGCCGTCGATTGTGAATGGGTGGAGCTTCTGGTCCACGATGACTGTGCCGTCCGGGTTGAAGGTTAGGCGGAAGTTAAGTGCTATCCAGTACCTCGGCTGCGCGTGGACGCGTGCTGCTTGCCATAGGAGGCACATCGCGAGGAAAACCAGGATTACTGCCGATTTCCCCCTCATTTAGCCACCTCTGAAGTGGTACTCGGCGTATTCGAGGGTTAGGTAGCTTGGGATAGCTGTGCTGGAGAGCGCTGAGCCGTAGTACTTCGTCTCCTCCACTCCAAAGACTATGTGTCGGGCGCTGTATATCCCCACGTTTGGCGCCATGCCGTCAAGCATGTCCACGTCTATCCAGCCGTAGGGGTCTACGTATACTTGGGGCCACATGTGGCCACCCCAGTGGGTGAGGATGTATTCTCCCTCGGCTTCGATCGTTGAGTAATTCAGCCACATGTCTTGCTCGTACCTCTCGAGTAGTATTCCAAAGACCGTTCTCGACGGTATGCCCAAGATCCTCGCCATAGCTACGAAGACGTCTGCGACTTCGACGCAGTCCCCGGTTATGGCGTAGCCGCGCCACGTGCGTGTCACCGCGTGGTCGCTCCCGGCCCTTCCCAGGTAGACCTGGTAGTTTACCCTGGTTGAGACCCACCTTGCTAAACGAGTGACTGCCTCGAGAGGTGTGTTCGCGTACGCTATTTCCCTTGCGAGCTTGATAAGCGTTAAGTTGTATATGTTCCAGTAGCCAGAGGTCGTTGTGTACTTCCTTACCAGCTCGTATGTCGGCCAGGTGCCTCTCGACTCTGATTCGTTTATGTAGTAGCTGTAAACCTCCACTCTGTAGGTTACATTTATCCAGTACTTCCTGCCTGGTAGTGCTTCGAGAAAGACGACTGCGTACGCGTTCCCATCCTCATCTACCACGTACCTCGCGGGGGGCGGGGTCATTGAGGCAACGTAGCTCCTCTGATACGAGGTGTTCTGCGGTAGCGATACGTACACGTAATCCCTGACTGTGGTGTTGCACTCATTCTTCAGTAGGAAGCCTCCAGTGATCGTGTAGGTAACGCTGCCGGTGATTACTACTCCTCTACCCTCTTCCTTGGAGACGAGGGAGGCTGCCACCAGCAGTGCGAGGAGCGTTAAGAGAGCTACCTTCCGCAACTACGCTCACTAATTACTGAGATCACTGAGCGACTTAAAAATCTACGTGCCTGGGAGGGAAAGATCAAGCCGCGCCACATTCTCCTCAGACCCTCTTCGAAGGCTCCTAGCCGGGCGCGAGCTCGCGGAACACCCGCCTGAAATTCGTGTGGAGGAAACGAGAACTAACCTTTCTCCGAGTGCGCGCCCCCACCAGAGCATCTGCCGTCCATCTACATGCTTCTCTTACCCGCGCGCGTCTCAGCACGGAAGAATCCTTGTCCCAGCCCCATACTCCACTGCTTCGAGGATTCTATCGAGGTGGGAGATGACGGAAATTCTTCCAGTTCTCAAGCTGAACAGTGATGCTGCCTCCACCTTCGGTCCCATGCTACCTTTCGGGAACACCCCCTCATTGGCCATTCGTAAGGCATCTTTCGCGCAGATCTCTGGGAGCAGCTTTTGGGTGGGTTTGCCGTAGTCCAGGTATGCGCCTTCGACGTCTGTGAGTATTACGAGTCTCGAGGCGTTGAGTTCTGCGGCTAGCAGGGAGGACGCCATGTCTTTGTCTATTACTGCGTCTACGCCTACGTAGCCCTTGTCGCTTCTGATGACTGGTATGCCTCCACCGCCTACAGCAACTATGATGTCAGAGTTACCTATGAGACTCCTGATCACTTCTAATTCGAGGATCCTTCTCGGTAGGGGGGAGGGGACTACCCTCCTCCACCCTTTGCCGGGTACGTGTACGAGGCTCCACCCTCTTCTCCTTAGCTCCTCTAATCTGCTCTCTGGGTAAAACGGGCCCACGGGCTTTGTTGGTGAGGTGAAAGCCGGGTCATTCGGGTCTACTTCTACGCGCGTGGTTACGACGGCAACTCTGAGATCCGGCTTGACCGTGGAGAGAGCTTGCTGAATCATGTAGCCTATGAGGCTCTGGGTCATCGCTCCACATGCGTGTAGGGGCATTGGTGGCACGTCCGGCGTGGACTCTTGCTGCAGGTAGAGGTTACCAACCTGTGGACCGTTTCCGTGCGTCACTATGAGGCTGTACTTCTCTGAGAGGCTTGCCAGGTGGCTGGCTATCCGCGTTAGATTAGATAATTGCTGATCAAATGTCCCTTCCTCGCCTCTCCTGATCAGGGCGTTTCCGCCCAGAGCGATTACTACAAGCTCCTTGGTCACAAGCGTATTTCTGGAACTCTCTTAAAAGCCTTTTGCAAGGTATTTGTGAGACCTTACTCAAGCCGATAACTTGTTTCTAGGCACATACACCTGGGGGTGAGCCATTTGCAGAGCAGCTGGGGGAGTCATAGAAGATTCTTAAGGGTTTTCTCAATTTCGGACTCAACCCTTAAGTAGAGGTTTATCAGTTCTCGCCCCTCATCTGTGAGCTTTGCGCTGCCGCCCCTGCACCCGCCCCTGGAAAACTTCACCAGCTTCGTGCCCAGGCTCTTCTCCAGCCTCCTTATGTAAGTCCACGCAAAGCTGTAGGAGTAGCCCAGCTTCTTCGCTGCCGCATGCAGTGAGCCTGCCTCGTCAATTGCCATGAGGAGCTCTACTCCACCCCTACCCAGAACGGGCTTGTCGTCCTTTGTGAACCAGACCTTGAATTTCACCTTTAGTTCCAGGCTTTTTAAGCTCGTAGCGCCCCACTGTCAAGCTTATTGATATTTTCATTAGGATATATAGATTTTTCGACCGTTCCTGCGAGCTCAGGATGCAAGGTTGTGGTGTGCGCGCCAGCTTATATGCCCTAGGAGCGGCTCCGAGGGACAACACGGGAGGTCGTCCTCGCTAGGGAGAGGGGACAAAGGTGCTGTGCCTGCAGCTACCCGCCGGCGATCGGTGGGAAGACTGCAATTGTGTCTCCATCTCTCAGCTCCTGGGAGGACACGAATTGTATGTGTCTGCCGTTGATGAGGATGATGCGGTCCCCCCTGTAGGTGTCGTTTTCGAAGATTTCGCTGTAAAATTCCTTCCCCAGCTGTTCCGAGGCTTTCAGGACTGCGTCTCGCAGAGTGCCATTGCACTCTACTTCGACCTCCTTCCTGTTGTACTTGTCCCTCAGTGTTGCGAATAGCAGGAACCTTACCTTAACCATCCCCCTCCCTTCTAGTTACCGGGTCATGGATTAAAATTTTACCCTCAGCAAAATTAGTGCAGGGAAAAAAGAAAGATTGTTTTTTAGTTTAGAGCTCTATTCCGAGCTCCTTGAGTTTCTCCTTTGTTGGTACTCCGTTGACCCAGCCTCGCAGCTTGTAGTACTCTTCAAGCATCTTGTCGAGCTCGACCACCTGTCCCTTTGACGGTCCTTCGGGCATTGGCTCCTTTGTTAGCCTGGGTGGCAGGGTGTCGTCCTTTGCGGTGAAGCCGTAGAGCGACATTATGTACCTTTCTAGGTTGTAGATCCTCTCACCGATCCTCATTACGTCGCTCTCCGTGAAGTTGAAGCCAGCGATCTTGTTGAAGAGTTCTGCGTAGTCCTTTGCTCCTATCTCGAACGTCGTGAAGAGGCAGTTCACAGCGGAGTTGACGACGCATGTAAGGTCCTGGAGGGTTTTAGTCCACTGAGCCTTTCCTTCGGGGGTGAATCGGTCTATCTTCTGCGGTATTCCCAGGATCTCGGGCGAGATTGTGTAGCCCGTGACGTGGCATCCTCCCCTGTTCGCAGTCGCGTAGTTCAGCCCTATGCCTTTGGCTCCTCTCGGGTCGTAAGCGGGCATCTCAAGCCCTTTAACGCTCATGGATAGCTCGGGTGCGCCGTACATTTCTGCGAGCCTTCTGCTGCCCAAGGCGAGCTTGGCTCCGAAGCCGGCTTTGTACGCGGTGCGCCAGACTGCTTCAACGAGTGCAGCAGCGTTCCCGAACCTCATGTCTAATCCTTGCAGATCCTCCTCGGGGATGTAGCCCTTCTCGTACAGCTCCATCGCTGCTGCAATGGTGCTTCCCATCGAAATGGTGTCTATGCCGAACTCGTCGCAGAAGTGGTTTGCCTTTACGATTGCCGCCAGATCCATCACTCCTGTGGAGTTCCCTAGAGCCCATATGGACTCGTATTCTGGACCCTCGGTGTACAGTATCTGGTAGGGCCCTGAGGGCACCTTCGTGACTCTTCCGCAGCCTATCTGGCAGCCCCAGCAGGGTCTCCTCTTGATGAGGTAGGTCTTCTCAAGCGTCTCTCCGCTGATCTTGTCAGCTTCAGGGTTGTAGCCGAACTGCCAGTTCTTGAAGGGCAGCATCCCGGCTTGGTTAATTATGTTGATTAGGATCGCCGTGCCGTACTTCGGCAGTCCCTCACCCGTGACGGCGTTCTTTTTCATCCTCTCTGTCAAGGTCTTGGAAAGCTCGCGGAAGCCCTCCGGATCCGCTACTTGGGGCTTCTGGGTCCCGGAGACCACGATCGCCTTTAGCTTCTTGCTCCCCATAACCGCTCCGGCGCCTGTTCTGCCGGCAGCCCTGTGCTCATCATTCATTATGTTCGCGAAGAGGACCAGGTTTTCCCCTGCGGGCCCTATGCATGATACGCTCACATTTTCGCCCTTCACCCTGCTCCTCAGTACGCGCGTGGTGTCGAAGACGTTTTTGCCCCAGAGGTCTGATGCATCCTTTATCTCCACGTGTCCGTCAGATATCTCCAGGTATACTGGTTTTTCAGCCGCCCCCTCGACGAAGATCATGTCGTAGCCCGCGAACTTCAGGTAGGCGCCGAACTCCCCACCCGTGTCTGCGCTAGCGAGGGAGCCTGTGAGCGGAGATCTGAGAGCCATGACGTGGTGCCTTCCGGGGGATGGGGCTCCAGCAACGCCTGTTATTGGTCCCGTGGTGAATGCCAGGACGTTCTCGGGGCCCAGCGGGTCGATGTCCTTTGGGGAGATTCCCTTAGCCATGTACTCCTTGAGGTACTTGTAGTAGAATACGTAGAGGGCGTATCCCTTGCCACCGATGTACTTTTCAGCAACTGCGGGGTTTATTGGTTCCTCGCGGATGGTGTTGTCTGCTAGGTTTACTGTGAGAATTTTGTTTACGTAACCGCCTTTTATTGGCATGCTGGTCATGTTAAATTTCCTCGCAAAAATTTAAGCTTTTCGTTATTTTTATTTAAAAATATCAAAAATCTTCGGCGGCGCGCTGCAGGTTAGCGTGCTATGTTCGCGCATATTTCTTCTGCTCTTTCCAGGTCTTCTGGAGAGTTGATGTTGAGAGTCTCCACTTCGGGTGAGTCGAAGACTTCGCTTACGGGGACGTAGCTTGCCCTTAGCCTTCTCAGGGCGCTTGACACTTGGAAGCTTCCTCTGACTAGAGACCCCTCCACTGCTCTTAGGGTCGGCTGTACCCTGTAGATGGCTATCAGCGGCTCGATGTAGCCGTTTGGCCACAGTGGGATCGATGCATCAGAGTCTTTTAGCTTGTCATGGAGTCTCAGGAGAGCGGCGGGGTTTAGGAATGGAGTGTCGCTCGGCATGACCCCGATAACTTCCCCGGAGGCGTTGATTAGAGCTGTGTATATGCCTACTATTGATGCCTGTTTGTTCAGTGCGTCGAGGAGCACTCTCCACCCAGCTTTGACTCCCGCGTTTACGAGCGCCTCTTCGATTTTCTTCTTCTGCTCCTCGTCGTGAACGATTATAAGCGGCTTGAGTCCCAGTACTTCTAGCTTTTCGAGGAGTCTTAGCAGGATTGGTTTACCGCAAACCTGCAGTAACGGCTTAATGCCTGTGCCGAGCCTCTTCCCCTCCCCGCCCGCCAAAATCGCGACTTCGAGCAACTCAGGGCACCACTAGCAAGGTAACCGCCGGGAGACGGTGGAGCACTATGGGCAAGGCGTAGCGTGGCTGGGCATTTTGCACCTGAACACTTCTCTGAATTTTTCGAAGGCTTCCCTTCCCCATAGGCAGACAACAATTTCAGTGACGTTCTTCAGTCCTGGCGAGAGCTCTGCAATTACTTCTGCCATTACCTGTGCGCACCTCTCATATGGGTAGCCGAAAATTCCTGTCGAGATTGCTGGCAGCGCCACCTTCCTGAGGCTTAGTTCCTCCGTTTTGAGGATTGAGTTGCGTATGGCGTTCCTCAGCTTCTCGTCGCCCTGGGGGTCCCCGTATCTTGGCCCCACAGCGTGAACAATGTACTTCGCTCGCAGCTTCCCGGCGGAGGTGACCGCTACCTCGCCCTCCTTCACGGGCCCGCGCGTCCTCACCCATTCATCACTCTCCCTCTGAATGGTTTCCCCGCCCTTACGCACGATCGCAAGTGCGACGCCTCCCCCATGCTTTAGAAAGCTGTTGGCAGCATTGACTATGACGTCTGCTTCTTGCTCTGTTATGTCGCCCTCTACGAGCCGCACGAGGACTCCCCCAGCCCTGTAGCACTCCTCACTCACAGCAAAAAATATTTTTGCAAAGATAAAAAGTTACTGGAGCTTGATGCCGAAGGTGACTGTTCCAGAGGGCTACACACTGATTGTTGAGGGCGAGGCCTGCTTTAGGGTGCTGAGTGGCGAGGTGAGGGTTTTCGGCTCTGCGATCGAGGGGGGTAAGGAATACCTTGTCGAGCCTTTTAGAGCTGTTCCCCTCTATGCCTCGAAGGAGACTGAGGTGGAGGTACTCTCGGGGAAGTTTTCCTTCGCTAAGGGCGATACGGTGCCCTCCTCCTGGGAAGAGGCCTTTGAAGAGTTGAAGAGGGGTGTGAAGAGGGTGATGGTTGTTGGTGGCGTTGACTCAGGGAAGACCTCCCTAGCTACTTTCCTTGCAAATAGGTTTGCTGAGGGTGGGGAGAGAGTTGCGGTTATTGATGCTGATATTGGGCAGAAGAGCATCGGTCCCCCAGCCTCCGTGGGGCTTGGACTTGTGGAGAGGCCTGTTATCTCGTTGTCGGAGGCTGAGTTCGTGGACGGCTTCTTCGTGGGGAATATTACTCCGGCGGGTCTGCTGCATCGACACCTGGCGGGGGTTAAGCTTCTCCTGGATAAGGCGGAGGGGGAGCTTGGGGCAAGCAGAGTGGTAATCGACACCACTGGGTGGGTTACTGAGTGGGAGGGTAGGGAGCTGAAAGTCTTCAAGGCGCTTGTGGTGAAGCCTGACGCTGTGCTGGTGGTTTCTAAGCCTGGCGAGTGCGTGCAGATGGTTAAACTCCTGGGTCAGGTTTCTAGGGTTATCAGGGTTGATTCTCCTCAGCTCGTTAGGCCCAGGGATAGGCTTGACAGGAAGGAGTACAGGAAGTACCTTTACAGGAAGTTTTTAAGGAATGCAAAAACTCAAAGGGTCAGTTTTGCTGGCGGGAGATTCCTCTACACCACCACCTTCTCGGGAATGGAGCTCGACAGGAATGAGGCTTCAAGGCTTGAGTACATAATTGGCAGCAGAGTCTTTTTCGCAGAGAAGTCAGATGACCACTTGAGCATTATAGCTGAGAAGGCGGTGCCAGAGGAGGTGCTCTCTTTCCTGAAGACGATCTACGGGCATCGCCGTGTCAGGGTGTTCACGGGTGCTGAGTTTATGCACAGCCTTGTAGGCATTAGTGGCGGTGGAAGGCTTCTCAAGGGGATAGGAGTCATCGTGGGCCTGGACTTCTCATCGCGGAGCTTCGAGGTCATGTCAGGCGCAGAGGTTACTGGGGACGATACCGTGATGCTTGGATTCGTGAAAGTTAACCCGGCTTCCCTCGAGGAGGAAACGATAATAGAAAAAGCTAGCATTTTCTAGGCTAGGGGCTTTTAACCTTGGAGCTACTCGGCTTCAACCGGTACAAATCTGCTCTTCAGCTTCTCGAGGACGATGGGCAGCGAGGTGTACTCCATTTCCTCCATTCCCAGCCTGTGGGGCATGAAAGGTCCGTGCCTTCTCATGTAGTCGGCTACGATCTGCGCCTGTCTCCTCGTCTCGTCAAATGCCGGGTCGTCAAACAGGTCTACTGGACCCTCTAGTCTGCCTTCGTGTATATTGAAGCCTAGCCCGACGACCCTGGGTGGACCGTCGAATCGCGTGCACTTGGCGTCCCGAAGTGAGACTGGCATTAGGGGGCCGGTGTGGGAGCCGCGCATCCACCCCGCTACCAGGTGTGGGAATGCGAATGCCTCTAAGACTTCCCCGGTTGCGGGAAGGCCGTGCTGTGTCCTCACTATCAGGACAGGGTCGTCTTTGCCCACGTATCTGCCGGCTATTAGGCTGAGGCGCGTAGCTGATGATACTGCTGCAATTTCGCCGTCACTTTTCCTGTAGACGCGCTTAATTACGTACCGGCCTGTTGTGCCTATGAGTGCGAGCAGGTCGTAGCTTTCCTCGGGGGTTGAAATCTTCACCCCCTTATGCTCATACACGTCGTAGACTTCGAAGACAAAGCCGCTGTGCATAGCGGGGTCGATGACTAGGCCAGCGGTGTTAAATGGGTCCGCGAAGACCTTGTAGAGGACGTAGTTCCATGCGCCTGGCTCCGTCTTGTCGGCGGAGAAGATGAGTACAGGCTCGCTTTTCCTCTCCTCGAACTCCATTTCAGCGACTCCCGGACCCATCCCGCGAATATTTCCAGAGAAAGCTTCCTTGAGCAGATCCTGCCCGGCTCCGTAGAGTTTTAGTGGCTTGCTTATTTTCTCAGTAGCTTCTACGAAGATTTCCCAGGCGAGCTTGTGTATTTCGGGATCGTTTTCTCCCCTGGTGTGAGTCATGAATAGCTGGAGATCGTCGCCAGCGTGGTACACGTAAAAATCTATGATGAGCCCTGTTTCCTTTGCCTGCTTGAGCTTGTCCCTGGCAAACTCCTCAAGCTTGGGGGGTACTACTACGTGCCCTGCCAAGCCGCCTATATCCGCCTTTATTAAACTAGTTGTAATTTTCATGTATCTTCAGATTTCTACTCCAAGTTAACCTATAAAAGGATGTGTTAATAGCGTGCGGCAATATCTTTAGCGTAGCGCGCGTAGAGCTGCTTTCCCGAGTTCTATGGATGCCAGGGGGACGGCTATGAAGGAGATCACTATGAGTAGGTCGGCTGGCGCTAGGGGCGTAACCTCGAAGACCGATGCTAGGGGTGAGTAGAGGGGGAGCAGTGACAGCGCTGCTGTAAGTGCAACGCTGACTAGCAGCGTCTTGTTCTGTAGTAAGCCCTTGAAGAAGGGTCTCCGCTCGCTGCGGAACGCTAGTGAGCGCAGCACCTCGCCAAGCGTGAAGAAGACGAAAGCCGCTGTCCTAGCCTCCACGAAGCCCAGGGGGGCGTAGAGGTGTAGCATGAGCAGAGTCAAGCCAGCAACCAGCGCACCCATTAGCGTGTAGGCGAGAAGCCTCCTAGCGCTGATCAGCCTCTCACCTCTGCCCCTGGGCGGCTTCTCCATCACGGCTGGCTCGCCCGGCTCGAGCCCGAGCGCGAAAGCTGGCAGGGAGTCTGTGACGAGGTTCACCCAGAGAAGCTGGGCTGCAGTCAGCGGTGGCGGGTAGCCCATCAGCTCCGCCCCCATTACAGCGAATACCTCGCCGAAGTTGCAGGAGAGCAAGTAGTCGATGGGCTTCCTCACATTCTCGTAGATGATCCTCCCCTCCCTGACAGCCTCAACTATTGTCACAAAGTTGTCGTCGGCGAGCACAAGCTCTGAGACCTCCTTCGCCACATCAGTCCCCTTGACACCCATCGCCACGCCCACGTCTGCAGCCTTAAGCGCCGGTGCGTCGTTCACTCCATCCCCGGTCATCGCAACCACGTAGCCCTTGCGCTTCAGCAGCCTGACTAGGCGCAGCTTGTGCTCCGGGGTCACGCGGGCGAACACGTTCACCCCGTCAAGCGCCCTCTCAAGCTCCTCGTCGCTCATCCTGTCCACCGCGGAGCCCGTCAGCACGGCCTCCGTTTGTATGCCCACCTCGCTGGCTATAGCCCTCGCCGTCGCCTCGTGGTCACCCGTAACCATGATCACCCTGATGCCAGCCCTCCTAGCAGTCTCTACAGCCCCGCGCACGCCCTCGCGTGGCGGGTCGCTGATGCCGATCACAGCCAGGAAGGTGAGTTCCCTCTCAACCTCCTCCACCTCCACATCTAGAAGGGAGTTGTCGCCCACCCTGTATGCCGCACCCAGCGTCCGGAGACCCTTCGCGGCATACCCCTCAATCACCTTGAGGAGCCTGCGCATATCCTCGCCTCTAAGCTCCCTCACTGCGCCGTTCTCCTCGACCCACCTGCACCGCTCGAGCAAAAGCTCTGGGGCGCCGAAGGAGAGCACGAGGACGCTGCCGTCCGGCAGGGCGTGCAGGGTGCTCCTCCTCTTCCTGACTCTGTCGAAGTGGAGGGTGCGGAGGACGGGGTATCCCTCGACGCTCCTCAAGCCCGCCCTGAGCGACAGCTCCCGGAGCGCTGCCCCCGTGGGGTTGCCCTTCACCACTAGCCTGCCGCTGTGCTCCTCCACTGTCGCGTCGCTGTGTATTGCGCAGGCGAGGACTAGCTTCTCGAGGCCTCGGCCGTCGAGGGAGGGATTACCCACGTGGAGCCTGGGGCCCAGCTCGAGGTCTTCACCGTCCACGTAGACCCGCCTTACAAGCATCTCGCCCCTAGTGATTGTCCCGGTCTTGTCGCTACAGATCACGTTGCAGGCGCCCAGGGTTTCGATTGCGGCGAGCCGCCTGACGATGGCGTTCTTCCTAGCCATGCGGAGCGCGCCTATGGCAAGGACAGCGGTGGCTACGGCCGGTAGGCCCTCCGGGACGGCGGCGACGGCCAGGGCTGCAGCTGTCAGGAGCGAGTCGAGGATGCTCTCCCCCTGCAGGATTGTCAGTAGGAAGACTACGGCTGCCAGTGCGATGAGTACTGTGCCGATGAGCTTCCCGAACCTGTCCAGCTCCACCTCCAGGATTGTTCTCTCGCTCTCGACCTCCTCAAGGCTTGAAGCTATCCTGCCTAGCTCCGTCCGCATCCCCGTTGCAGTGACTACAGCTCTCCCACGCCCCTTCACCACGTAGGTTCCCATGAAGACCATGTTCCTCCTGTCGGCTACCAGCGTGTCCTGCGGGAGCACCTCGCCGGGGTCCTTCTCAACGGGAGTGCTCTCGCCTGTGAGAGGCGACTCATCCACCTCGAGGTCCTCGGCCTCTATGAGGCGCGCGTCTGCGGGCACCTTATCCCCCTCCTCGAGCAGTATGATATCGCCTGGCACGAGCTCGCGGGCGTCCACCTCCTCCGCAACCCCCTCCCTCACGACCTTCGCGCGGGGGGCAGCCATCTCCCTTAGTGCCTGCACGGCTTTCTCCGCCTTGTACTCCTGTAGGAAGCCGGCGACGCCCATGAGGAGGATGATCGCGATGATTAGGGCCGCGTCCAGAACCTCCCCCAGGAGCAGCGAGATCGCCGTAGCGGCGAGGAGTATGTATATGAGGAAGCTTTTGAACTGTCCCAGGAACATCGCTAAGGCGCTGACCCTCCTCTCAGCTATCTCGTTCCTGCCGTACTCGGAGAGCCTTCTCTCGACCTCGCTGCGGCTGAGTCCCCGGGGACTCGAACCCAGAAGGCGTAAAACCTCCTCAGCAGCCACGCTGTGCCACATCTCCCTTCGTGTGCCTTTTACATGCCTAGCTTATATATATATTTACTTCCCTTATGTACATTTAACTCTATGTTGATCTTATGACGCGTACCGGAAAAGCTACTTGTAGCTCGCGCTAAAAGTGACGTTTCCGTGTCTCTGAGCAATCAAAAGAGGCGTCCTGTAGCGCGCGGTGCACGCTAAACTGGTGTGGAGGATGTGGGCTATACGTACCAGCTTGGGAACTGTTCACCCTCCTTTTGCTTTGCTGTCTCTGCTATTCGTAGGGCTTCCTCCTCTTTCTCCTTGATCTTTGCAATCACCTTCTCTATTTCTTCGAGGTTCACGTTTAGTCCATAGAGTTTTGATAGGGCGGTTATTACTTCTTTTGCCGCGATGAAGTTCGGCTCGGAGGTCTGGGTGCTGCCCATTAGAACGAAGGCGTCTAGGCCTCTTAGCGACGCTAGTGCTGGTAGAAGGCCGCATGCGCCGGTTATTGTGCCTCCTCCACTCCTCCTTGCTCCGAGGGCTTCCAGCTTGTCGATCACCGAGCCTGACGCTAGGGCGTAGTAAACTCTTGCCTCAGGCTCCTCTACAGCGGTTCCGCATACCCCTACGACCTCCCTTCCCCCCATGGATACGAACAGATCTAGTACTCTCTCTGCAACTTCGTGCTGCGCCCAGGTGGCTGGCTGAACTTCGCTCGTTAGGAAGAGGATGTCCCTTTCGCTGCCGTTGTATACGTAGAACTTGTAGGAGGGCAGCTGTAGCCAGCCTTCATTTGTCACGTATACGCCCACGTTGCCTGAGGGGAGCATGATGCCTGGACCAATGATTTCAGCCACCTTCTCCAAGTTTAAGCTGGAGACTATGTAGTCGACGGCTATTTTCCCAACAAGCCCTATCCCAGGTAGCCCCTGGACTAGCACGCCGTTCCTTAGCGTGAAGTCTTTGTATGTTATGAGCGTATACCCGTTTAACTTTTGCACCTTCATCTTTACCCCTGCACTTTAACTCTTTTCGTGAATAAAAAGACTTGCATGCTAGAGCAAGGCGAGATGTTATTAGTGCTGCTGGCACCAGTAGCTAGCTTTTCCGGGGCTTCCAGAGAGCTGGAGACAGCCTAGATGGCTCTTAGTGCAAGAAAAGGGCAGGAGCGTGCCAAAGAAATCGTGCAGCACAATTTTATTGTGCTGCCAGGCTTACACCTTACTTTGACCACGGTGTCTCCCATCCATGCAAAACACTGACTATTGTGGCTTAAGATGCTGTAGAGAGGAAGAACGGAGGCACCTAATCGAAAAAAGCTAATTTATTGTGGGGCACGCATAGGATTCCTAGATTGTAACTCCGAAGAACGTGGCTAGCGTTGACAGTATTGCGAATGTGAGCCAAAAGATCACTCCTATGGCAAGTATTACGGCGCTCCACATGGGCATTCTTATTTCTCTTGGGAGCCACTTCCTACCCATGTATATTGTTGCTGCTGCTACTAATGCAAGCACAATGTTAGATATGTTCGCAACCATTAAAATCCATGCAAATGGCACAATGCCGAATACGTAGTTTAGCGCGAAGGCAAATATGATCCATGCCACTATGAAGGCTAGTACCGTGTAGTAAAGTTTCTTGATCTCCCCCCTGCACCAGTTTCTAACCTTTTCACTCGCCTGCCACACAAGATCGACAAGCGTTCTCGTGATCATATCCGTTGAGCCTAGCTGTGTTGAGAACAGAATCCATATGCCCGCAAGCAAAGCTACTACCCAGCCAATGGGTCCCCACAGCTTTGAAAAGTACTCTCCTTGGTATGCTGCTATTCCCCATGTGGGTAGCTTTGTACCTCTAGGTATTAATGCTGTAGCTAGTGCTGTTGGTAGATACATTCCAATAAATGCACCAGTAGTGAATATGCCAACTATGTCTATCCAAGCTATTGTTCTCCACGCCTTCCACCTCTTCAAATTCTCTGGGTCGATTCTAAATACCTTGCCCACAGGGCTCACGGTAACTTTCTTACCTTTTATCAGTGATGGAATTGCTCCAACCTTAGCACCCATACCGATACCCTTATCACGATAGTAGTTGGATACGGTTGTATTGTTGAGACCGCCTGCACCAGCATAACCTGCTAAAGCGCCAAGTAAAACGAGCGTCGCACCTTTAGGGAGATATCCAAACGTAAAGAATCCTGCAAACGTCTCAGCAGCAACGCTTCCAGGTACAGCAGCGATGCACAGCACAACAAGCGTTCCAATTATTGCAAATATCATTATCCATTGTACTATTTCTAAAGCTTTCTCGACGACGCCGCCCACGGATACTAGAGCAACTATGATGAGTGCTAAAACTACACCTGTAATCATTACGTATAGAGACTCCGCAGCTCCGGGGATTTTCCCAAGCATTGCCGCAGCAACAGCTGTAGCACACGTAAATGCCCACGCGGGCCAGGCTCTCTCAAGAATGGATAGCACCACTAGGAAAGGCCCCCAGAATCTTGGTCCTGGCCATAGCCTTAGCATACCATTGAATATGGGCTCACCGGTGTACATGGTGTATCTGACCATCTCAAGATTGAGGATCGTTTGAAGCAGTATGGATGCTGTTGCTATCCAGAGAATTTGAGGCCCGTAGAGCACGACGTTGCTAGGCCCAATGAGCCATTCCCCAGAACCTATAGCGACGCCTAAAACTATTGCACTGGGTCCAATGAACCTTAAAATGCTTGAAAGGCTCATGGGTGGCGGAGGAGGCAGCTCGTTGACCTCTAGCTCTGGTCCATGGCCCAACTTAAGCTTGGGCTTCTCACTCATTTTTTGTCATGAAAAAACATTTGGGTTACTTATAAACCTTTGCTTTTAGACTTATCTTTATGGCGATAAGCTGCTGGGAGTGTGGTGACAGATTTTGCTCTCGTAGCCCTAGCTGTTGGTGACTCCTTTCTGTATGTGCGTAACAAGTATTGGAACCTGTAGCGCGCGCTCAGTTGGGTAAGTTGCCTTCACTGGGGACCTCATTGCCGGGAGTACTCATCACCGCCGTTTTACGTTTTCTCGTGAAACAGTTTTAAGTAATTTTCGTAGATCTTTTGCTTTATGTCTTGGAGGGGTGCGCCCTTGATTTGTGCAATCAATTGGAGGGCTTCGGGCAGTAGCTTGGGGGAGAGGTAGAGACCCCTGTAACTGTAGGGACCATCGCTCTCGGTCAGCAGCAGGTTTAGGGGTGCTTCTTCGACTATTTTCCTAGCCTTTAACTGTATCCTGAGGGATGCGTTTACGGTTACCATGAAGCCTGACCAAATGATATCCTTCAAGAGGTTTAGGGGTCCTGTCCACCAGTGTAGGATAACTTTTTCAGCGCGCTTCATGTGTAAGTAGTGGAGTACTTCCTTCCATGCGCCCGCGGAGTGAACGTTGACGGGCTTCCCCGTCTCCGCAGCCTTTGCCAGGAATGTTGCGAAGAGGCTTGTCTGCCCTGGAAAAGTGGTTTCGGGCATGAAGCTTCTGTCGAGGCCTATCTCCCCTACGCAGTCTGCATCTCTTACTAGATCTAGGGTGTTTTCAACTTCCCTGTTCAAGTTGTCCAGCTCTCTTATCTTCCATGGATGTATCCCGACGCACGCCTTAACACTCTCTGGGTAGGAGTCCCTAAGCTCTAGGTTTCTTACCGAGGATTCGTAGTCCTCCGAGACAGCGACTAGAACGTACCCATCGCGTACGAATTCTTCTACTTCTTCCTTTCTGAAATCCGAGAGGTGCACGTGGGCGTCGACGATCCTCACTTCACCGCATCACCTTGAAGAGTTCCTGCAACTTGTAGCCGAAGCTCTCCTCGTAGACTGAAGCTATTTTCTCAGCTAAGCCCTTGCTCGCAGCTACAAGGATGTAGAGCCTCTCCTTCAAGGAGATGCTCGGGGGATCGTTCTCCTTCCCCCCGATCAGTGAAAATGCCCCGGCCTCGCGCGCTATTAGCTCTGCTGCCGCCACGTCGATTACGCGCATCGTACCCCATGCATCTATGTAGGCGTCAACCCCTCCTGAGGCTACCATCGATAATTCAAGGCTTGCTGACCCCATGATCCTTGGAGCTGCGCCGTAAGTTGCCAGTTTTAAGATGAACAGCGA
>JAJHRM010000097.1 GCA_020832965.1 Thermofilum sp.
CCTACGCGGTCTTCGAGGTGTGCATCGGAGGGGACCTGTACGCCGACTTGATGAAGCTGAAGCACGCGGTGGATCTCTGGAACTCGATCGCAGTGCTCGTCACCACGAGGGATAGGGTGGAGGAGGCGAGGAAGTGGGTTGAGGGGGCGCTGCACGAGGTCGCCCAGAACTTCAGGATCCTAACCGTGGAGGAGGTCGTCGAACTTTACAAGAGGAAGAGGGGCTACAAGGAGCTGGAAGCGAAGCTGGGCCTCGTCTAGCCGAAACCGCTTTCTACCCCCTCCGCCGCGGGTTCCCGATGAGCGGGAAGAAGGAGGAGAAGCCGAAGGAGGAGAAGAAGGAGAAGAGGAAAGTCCCCAAGTGCCGCTAAACCGCGCTAGCCCTTAAGACTTGGACTCCGCTTTTCCCCTCTTTAAACGATGGAGACGCCCGCTACCCAAAGTTTCGCGCTGGAAGGCGGCGTCTCTCGCTGAACCGCGCGCGCACAAGCCGCTTCACTGGCACTGGTCTCGGCAGGCGCACCATCAGGCCACCGTCCTTCTCCATCCAGACGAGGCGCACCTCAACATCCTTTTCCTCCAGCTCCTTCTGCTCCTCTGACAGCTCCTTTTCCGCCACATGGTATCCGACGAAGAACTTGACCTCCTTTCTCTTCAGCTCCCTCCTCAGCATGCTCTCCAGCCGGATCAGGTCGCCCAGGTGTATCGCGGCTGGCCAGTTCCTCAGCACGACCCATACCTCTTTTACTTCCTTGAACTCCCGGTACTTCCTGACTGACTCGAGAACCTTGAGGTGCGGCGCCGGCACCGCTCCGAGCAGGGTCTCGCACTCGACCGCCAACCCCCTCTCGCGCACGTAGATGTCTGCGATGCTACCGCGCGCTTCGTAGGCGATGAAGCTTCCCTGTATATTCAATGCGCATATTCAATGATAGATAGAAATATCCTTGGTTTCTACTGGAGTTTGGGGGCTATTTTGGCTGAGGCTGACGAAGTCCTCAGGTTTGCGACGTCGATCCTCAGGATCAGGAAGTACAGAAACTTTAAGATGAGCGCTCCTGAGGAGAGCGGAATTGAGTGGTCTACGCTGGACTGGTTCTCGGATGCGCCGAATGTCGAGTCAGAAGAAGTCGATGAAACGGGCATACACAAGGTGCCAATGCTAAGGGATATGCCCGCAACTCGAGTTATTGGTGTGGATGGTAGCTCTAGGAGGTTTTCAACGCCTTATGGAGCCTTTGTCATAGCAACAGTAGCTGTGGCTTTAGGTCCCTCGTTGTTTGTAGACTATCCACCGCTAGAGTACGAGTACCCTGTCCGCTGGGAGCTTAAAACCCCCTTCGTGGCGACTTATGCATCAGAAGACATTGGAAAACATGGTTTAATAACTACAGAGTCGCCAGCAGACCACCCTTACTTCCCGCCGAGCTCCTCCAGCGTCTCGGGCAGTACCTCGGGGGGGTATTCTCTGGCAGAGATAGCACACGAAGTCAGAACGGGGCTGGAGACGCTGAGTCTTAGAATTGCAGCGTCTATAGGGCATGCCGGGTCTCTTATTCTGCTCGATGGTCCTCTTTACCAGAGACCCTGGAAGCTTGAAGTACGTAAGAGCAGGTATCTCAAGGAGGATTGGGCAAAGCTTACGGAGGAGAGAGTAAACGCTCTTAGAGAAGCCTACGGGCGACGAATAGCGGTTGTTGGTAGTATCAAACGATTAGATAAGTCGCGACTCATCGTGAAAGCTCACGGCACGCTGATTAAAGCGCTGAATCTCTTTTCCGCTTTTCCTCCACAGGAGAATGATTATGCTGAGGCCGTTCAACTGGTAAGAGCTTATGTTGCGCAGCACAGCCTCAGGGGGCTTGAGCCCTTGCTCATAGGTCCCCTCCGCATGGTGCCTCCTGCTAAGTTGCAGGATGAGATCGGTGCTGAGACGCCAGAGATCGTTTACTCTTACGTAGTTATACCGCTGCTGCCCTATAATGGTAGCCTAGATAAAACGCCGGTCAGTATAATAAGGTTGGAGGTTCTCGATGAGGTTTACGAGAAAGAGGGGCTAGGAGTCTTTTTCCGCGCGCTGAGCGAGGGTTTCACGGGAAATCCCCTTCTTCCACGGGCACAAGTGATTGCGGATGCAAGGTGTAAGTATACAAGCAGAAGGCTTTTTGAGCAAATGTGTATGTATGCCCTAGCTGAGGGAGTCGAGCTATCATATAACACCTTGATGGCTTTACATGCAGGTGAAATCTATGCTGAGTGAAAATGAGCAGATTATGAGCAGTATAGTAGAAGTGCAAGCAAGGTTTGAAGAAAACATGAAAAAAGCGGTGAGTATAGCAAAAAAGATTGGGTTAAGGGAGAAGATTATAGGATGGGTTTCTCCCTATGAAGCAGCACAAGTAGGTGGTAGGGGTAACTATGTTAAAGTAATTGTAGAACTGAGTGATTATATAAATGAGCGCGATAAAAAATTGATAGCAAGATCAGACGCAATTCTAGCTGCTGTGGATTTAATCACGCTTGAAATAGTATCTCTTAGAATAGTTGAAGTATCCCGAGTAGATTATTACTCAAGCTATGGGGAGAGCGAAGCACTTACGCCATACCCAATAGTTCATGATGTAAGAGGGCTAATGACAAGACCTCAGATAACAGCAGAGCCTCTTCTAGCATTTAAGTATAGGGAAGTGAAAGACAGGGTAGAACTTTATGAAGGCAAAGTTGCCAATTATGTTATAGAACCTAGATCTCCTGTTGTTATACCTAGACCCGAGTATTTAGAGAGGCTAGTCGGTATAAAAGGTGATGTTGTGCTTGGAGCTTACACTATAGGGGAAGAACCCCTACTCTCTGAGGGGAATGCAGCTAAGGTTCTCATACCTTTTGAAGACCTCTTCTACCATACCTTAATTGTAGGGACTACAGGGAGCGGTAAAACAACTTTCGTTAAAAACTTTATAAAATCACTTTTTAACTTAAAAGATAAGAATATAGCTATAGTATGTATTGATGATAATGGAGACTATATACAAACGATATTCGATCCAATTTGGGACATCGAAGAGGAAGCTAGGATTGAGGAAGAGCTTGCGAAGCAGCTTTATGGAGGTATAGGGGGATTAAAAGATGTTAATGTACTTCTTCCATTAACTAAGCATTTTATATCAAGAAAATCTATTACAACTTTGAAAGATCTTGCAGAAAAATACTATGAAGATTATTTGAGAAACATGCATGCTCAAGCTAATAATTGTCCAATCGAAGAGTTAAAGAATAAATATTCTATCGAGGTTAAAGATGAAATAGCTATTTTGAAAATAAAAACCAAAAATGATGATGAACGAATAATAAATATTATACCTTATGCATTAAATTTTGATAAAACTAAAGAAAAGATCTCAGATTTATATCCTTATTTTACAGCAAGAGCTAGAGAAGCTTTCGCCTACTTTATTAATGCTTTCACGTCAAAAGAGGGAATTGATAAGCTCACAAAAGCAATAAGACAAAGAATAAATAGAAGTATTAATTTAAAGGTTGCAAACGATTTAGATGAACTTCTAGATGATTTAAATACTATAGAGGAAGCTATAACACCAAGGTATTTCTATTTCTTTCTATCTGATTATTTTAAAATTCATGATCAAACATTAAGAAATGTTATTGGCGGCTTAAAGAATCTCGGAGATATAGGAATCTTTGATGTAAATATTGGAGGGAAAAACATAAATGAGCCCAACGTGGAAGCGTTCATAGAAAAAGATAGTTTGACAATTTTGGATCTTCGATCTTTAACTACAAAAGCAGCTAAGAGAATATTGACATTAAGACTCTTAAATAATATTCTTGAATGGAAAATGGAGAAAGAATTTCAAAAAACCCCTTCAATTATTGTTCTAGTGGACGAAGCCCATAGATTCTTCCCACGTAGCGCCGGTCCAGGAGAAGAAGAATACGTGGAGTACGTGTGTAGTGCGCTGGATAGGCTAGCTAGGTTAGGGCGTGTGAGGGGGCTTGGGCTCATCCTATCTACACACTCTCCTAAAGATGTTCACAGCACCGTGTTGAACCTCTGCAATAACAAGGTCATCTTTAGGCTTGAGCCGTCCCTCGCAGAGGAACTGGGGCTGCCGAAGGAACTGAGGGATTTTGTAAGCAAGGCGAGCGATAGAGTAGGTGTCGTTACGAGCCATGCTTTGAGACTTCACCACGCTACGTTCAAAACTACGCCTCCTGTTCTAGGACACTTCAAGGTGAGGGGTTAAGCGCATGGGGAAGATTATCGAATCGTGCTTTCCTTACCGCGAGGTATCGAGGCTTGCAAGGAGCGAGCTCAGGAACCCGCGCCCCTACCACCACATTCACCCGTGGCCTGGGAGGCTTCCCGGTGTGCTTTTCAGGGCTTTGATTTTGGCTTCACTACTCAAGGAGGGTGAGCTGGATAGATTCTGGCGCCTGCTAAAGACGGTCAAAAAGGTGGATGTAGGTAGGGGCATGGTGTTCCTTGACCCGTTCACTGGCTCGGGTACGAGTCTCGTTGAGGCTCTCTCGCTGGGGATGAGGGTGATCGGAATCGATGTAAACAGTGTGGCTTGGTTCATTGCTAGGAGCACGCTGGTTCCCGTCAGACTGCTAGAGGTGAGGAAAGCCGCTTTGGCGGTGGCTGAGAAGGTGCGCCCCCTGGCTGAGAGGCTCTACGCGACCCGCGTGGGTACGAGGGTGGTTGAGGCTAGGGCGTTCTTCTGGGTTAGGACTGTGCACTGTGAGAACTGCGGAAGTGAGGTGCAGCTGTTTAAGACCTACAAGCTTGCCAGAATAAGGAGCAGGGTTTGGGCTTACTGTCCGCGCTGCCGTGTAGTGTTCCTCACAGAGGATGCAAGAGAGCTAGTATGCCCTCGCTGCGGTGAGACACTAAAGTCTGTAAGTTGGGGTCGCTTCTACAGGTGTCCGAAATGTGGGCATGTAGGCGTCGTAGCAGAGGCTGCTCGGAAGTCCGGGAGGCCTGGAATGGAGCTCTTCGCGGTTATGTACCGAGTTGGTGGGGAAGACAGGGTGAAGGCCGCTGATGACTGGGACTTAGAGAGGTACAGGGAGGCTGAGAGACTAGCGAAAGAGGTTCCGGAGGAATTCCTCAGGCTTGAGCTGAGGTATGGAGAGGAGACTTCACGTGTTCTGAGCTATGGCTATAGGTATGTAAGGGAGCTTTTCAATGCTCGTCAGCTCGTGATGCTATATGCGCTTGCTGAGGTGATAGCGGAGCTGAATGGAGAGGCTAGAAGGCTACTCGCTCTAGCCCTCTCGAAGACAGCCGCTTTCTCCACGGTTATCACCCCTTACACCTATGTGGCGCGAAAGCCTGAGAGCTCCTTTGCTCTGCATCAGTACATGTTTGAAAAAATGTACATGGAAATCAATGCCCTCGAGAGCGTTCGGGGGTCCTTCCTGAATAACGTAGCGCACCTGCTTAAGGCTAAGCACTACGTAAGAAAGACTGTGGGATGTGCGCGCGTCTCGACAAGCATTGACAACGCGAATGTCTCACTTCTCGTGCAACCTGCTCAGGAGCTTAAGCTTTCGCCGAACTCCGTTGATCTCGTAGTAACAGATCCTCCACACTTCGGGAACGTTATAAACTCTGGAATAGCTGATTTTCACTTCGCTGTGCTTAAGCCCCTACTCGAGGAGGATTTTGCGGAGTTTAGGAGGGAAAGCTCGTGCGAGGATGAGGAAGAGCTTGTCTTCGACCCGATACGCGGCAAGGACGCGGGTTTTTATAGACAAGGGCTTACCAAGGCTTTCGCGCGTGCTGCAGCAGCTCTTAAACCTGAAGGGCTCTTCGTCCAGGTCTTCAGACACAGGGAAGAAAAAGCATGGGACGTACTCCGCTCAGCTCTAGCAGAGGCTGGTCTCGAGATCATCAAGGAGTGGCCGCTCGACCTTGAGAACTACCCTCAACCTCAAGCGAGGTCGAGGGTTAAAGCTCGCAGCGCAGTTCTCGTATGTAGGAGAGCAGCTGATATACGCTAGTATTACTCTCTTGATACTTTGCAAGAAAAGCGTCAGCGTGATTTCCCGGAAGGCTAAGAGGAGAAGCAAGTATGGCGCTCAGGCTTTCCGAGGTGGTTGTCAATAGCAACGAGGTTCAGTCTAAGATTCTGAATGCGCCAATAGTAGCGCCTGATGGAAAGAAGATAGGAGTTGTTACGGATATATATTATGCTAGAGACCTAACAGTTAAAAAAGTAGTTGTAAAAAATGACAGGGGCTTAAGCTTCGTTGTTTCAGCAGAGCGTTTGGTGCTTAAGGATGGCGTGATCGTGCTGCAGGAGTCTCCGCAGGCTGGCATCCTGCGCGCTGTAAGGGAGACCTGCAAGGCTCTAATCGAGCTTTTGGAAGCTTTCGAGGAAGATGATCCTCAGGAGGGTGCACCCTCCCTCTCTGCGGCGCGCGAGCATCTCAAGAGCGCTCTGAAGGCTCTGGACACGGGAGAAAGCGCTGGGTAAGTGCATGAAGGAGTTTCTCTAGGAACTCCTCAAGGGTTGCTCGCGGTGACTGCTATTTTCCTGTTTATACTCTTGATGGTGACAATTTACCCCTCTTCAGTAGGCTGTAAGTCTCTGCCGCTGCAGAAGCTGCTAGCACTAGTTTCTCGTATCCGTACCCGCCACGTAGAAGAGACGCTTCGCGCCGCGCTTCCTGCAGAGCTCGGAGAGCAGCTGCGCGAGGGTGCCGGGGCCGAGCTGGAGTGTACCCTTGCTCCTCCTCTCCAGCACGATGTGTTCGAGGCACTGAACGAGCGCCGCCCTGTGCTTCTCGAGAGGAGGCGCATGTAGCCTACGAGGGTGTAGGCCTCGCCGAGCCCCTCCCCGAAGAAGTAGCTGAGCGCCTGCCTCCTCAGCCTGTCCTCCACCCAGTCGACGCACTCGCTGAGGAACCTTTCCGCGCCGGCTTCAACGGCCCACGTCCCGAGCGACTCCATCCTCCGATCCGCGCTATCCAGCAGGAAGTGGAGCGCCGCGGCCTGCAAGTGCGCCTCGTCGAGCCTCCCCAGCCTTTGCAAGCACTCGAGGAGCCCCCGAGCGCCGCGCTCCGAGGCTCTGCCTGCTTCGGCGCCGGTAACGAATCCAAAGCGTGCGAGCTGGTAAGATACCAGTAGCGTTAGAATTCTAGCAGCGCGCTACGCGCAGAGATTAAATATATACGCACCGGTTTCTACTGGAATTCGGGAGCCATTTTGGCCGGTGCGCTGCCGCCCGCACACGATTGTGCCCCGAGCACGAGCCAGCCGAGTGACAAGCTGGCGAGGAGCCAGTTGCTATATGACACGTTGGAAGAGGTCTCCTCCAAGCTTACCGAGTTTGTGAGGAGGATTTGCGAGAAGCTTGGTCTCGACCCGGACGTCACTGTCCTTGCCTCCTTTAGGCGATTTTATGAGGAGGACTTCGAGCTCTTACGCGAAGAGCCGCTTCACGAGCACGCACGGGAGGTATGTGGGTACTATGACCCAAAAAGGAGGCTTATAGTAATCTCCGTGCCCAGCCTAATGGAAGGAAGGGTGCGTGGGCGCGCGCTCGCGGAACGCCTTGCGAGAACGCTCGCGCACGAGCTCGTCCACCACTGCCAGTTCACGGGCGGCAAGCTGTGCGAGGTCCACCTCGACCCCGAGCTAGCTGAGCGTGCCCGGGCTATGCTTCCGTACGACGCCAGGCCGCACGAGGTCGAAGCCTACGGGAAGCAGGACGAGCTAGCTGATGTGATACAAAGAGCAGAGGAGTTCGAAAAGATTATTAGCAGCATTAGCCGCCTGTCCCTTAATTTAAACATATCATATATGAATCCCTTCAAGTTTTACAACTTAGCATACAGTCTAACGTATGGATTTAAAAGAATTGTTGGGAAAGAAACCATTTTAAGCATAATTAAAGATATAATTGAAGATGTTGATGTTTTTGTGAAAAGATATAAAGAAATCGCTGAAGAAGAATGCTTAAAAAGAGAAATAAATTCGCTTATTAATGAGATAAGCTCAAAACTAGAAGATATTCCTACTGTACGTAATATTATTCAGAAACACATGCAGAGTTTTTGCGTTAAAGATCTAGTGGTGCAGCCCGTAGATAGCGGCCTGCGCGTCTACCTAATCACGGATGAGGGCTTCGCGCTCGCCTATAGCTCGGAGGGGGAGGTTCCTTTCCCGATGATCCTGAAGCCTAAAAATCCGGTTAGGTTGGGCGAGTTGCAATGGGACGCGTTAAGAGGCGTGCAGATATCTTACTACGACTTCGTGAGCGGCAACGTTAAAATCGAGGAGCGAAACCGTTGGCAAAAGAGAGAGTTGGAGTTTAGTATAGAGGCGTTACAGCTTAGATCGGAAAGCGAAGTGTTTCAAGAGGTTTGTAAGAGACTTCGCGAGTACCGCTCCTCGTCCCACATCGATCTTACACGGTTTATCGCACTGTTGTGCCTCGCGGAGTGGTCGCCGGGCGCCTCTGTGAGCGTACAGCGATTTAACGGCTTAGGCTGCTGGCTTGCCGAAGTTAAGGATTCTAAGGGAGTCGAGCTCACGAGGCTCATGGCTCCTAGCGAATTAGAGTTGATAGATGATCTTTCAGGAGTTAAAGCTAAAGTTGTGAATATGGTAGAAAAAATTAATGAGCCTGAATATGTAAGAGATTTAATTATTAAATTCTTGAAGAAATTTTTCATTGAATATTTATCAATGCTTACACTGCAATTTTGTTACAAGAAGAAGTCTTCTCCCTTCTATTAAATTGAGAAGGAGTCTTTAAGAGTTGTTTAACGTAGTATGGAAAGTACTCATCGCCCTAAAGCTTTTAGGAGTTCTTGAAAGGCTTTTCCTTTCCAGCTCCTTATCCAACCTCATTTTGCGCGCTGCGGCATACGGGGCTCTTTGCGGATTACGTGTAGCTTGCTGGGAGCTCACCCTTTCTGAACGTGATGGGGCGCACTCCTCTGAGCTTTGACGCGGTTATCCCCCTGAGACTCTCCTAGCACCCAGTATACTGCTGTGGGGTGCAAGCTGCTGGCCTTAAAGAGCTTCCGGCACAGCTGCTCAGAGCCCAGCTGCGAGGGCGTTGAACATCAGGACTACCCGGGAGCTGTTGGGCGCTCCCAGGATTCTCTTCACGACACGCCTCCACCTCTCCTGGAAATCGCTCCTCTGCGGGGGAAGCTCCCCGCTTTCGACGGCCTTCAGGCTCTCGCTGCAACCTCCACGCAGAGAGTCCTTGCCAACAGCTTC
>JAJHRM010000098.1 GCA_020832965.1 Thermofilum sp.
ACTACTTGTGCGCCGAGCACTTTGTTGAGTACTTTGAGAGGAGGGTTTTCGAGGCGGTTTCACATTTTCGACTAGTAAGGGAGGGGGATAGGGTTGCGGTTGCGGTGAGTGGTGGCAAGGATAGCTTGACTACTCTGTACCTTCTCTCGAAGTTCTCTGGGAGGCTCGGCGTGGAGGTTTTCGGGATCGCGGTTGATGAGGGTATAGCTGGCTATAGGGAGCACAAGCTGGACGCCCTGAGGAGGCTGGCGGACGAGTTGGGCGTGGAGGTTTTCGTCGGCTCCTTCAAGAGCTACTTTGGGTTTACGCTGGACGAGGCTGTTAATGTGCTGAGGGAAAGGGGCTACGTGGTTAAGCCTTGTAGTGTTTGCGGGGTTTTTAGGCGCTACGTCATGAATGCGATTGCCCGGGAAAGGGGGGCGTCAAGGCTGGCGACAGGACATAACCTCGACGACGAGGTACAGGTATTCGTCATGAATGCCCTGAAGAGCCATGTGGACGGCATTCTGAGGGAGGGTATAGTTTCCGAGGAGGTTGGAGCGCTACTCGTTCCAAGAATTAAGCCTCTCTACTTCATTCCAGAGAAGGAGGTTTTGGCCTACACCCTGATAAAGGGCATCTACACTCCCTTCGTTGAGTGCCCCTACATCGTCTACGCCATGAGGCGCCCGGTTAGGCGCTGGGTAAACGAAGTCGAGGACGAAGACCCAGGATTCAAGTACAGGCTACTAGCGAGCAAGGAGCTCGCCAGGAAAAAGATCAAGGCTCCCAGAAAACAGCCAACCTACTGCAGGGTGTGCGGCGAGCCGTCAGCAAACCCCGTGTGCAAGACATGCCTCTACAGAGCATATCTCGATGAAAATTACAGGCTAGTAGTCGAAAAGAAGATTGGAAGCATAAACTTCGCTAGGTATGGTCTTGAGTGAGCTAGCTGCGCTGTGAGAGGCTTAGGCGAGGACCGCTCCCGTAAATCTCTTTTTAAAATATTTTCGAAAATTAGCACGCTGCTCCACCCAGCGGGGGTCAAGCCGTCATAGGGCTCGGCGACGACCGACGCGTAAGCGCTAAATACTACAGTTTCCTAAGATTTATACGTGCTGGGTGGATCAAGAGGGGGGAGGATGGGCTTTGCAGCCATGGCATGCAAGGCAGAGTCGAGGAGAGGAGTTTCCCCCGTGATAGCGACAGCCATCCTGACCAGCATAATGCTCACCATAGTTGCGGTTGCTCTCTACTACTCTACCTCGCTCATAGACTTGAATAGGCAGACCATGGAGTACGAGTATGCCAAGGAGCAGCTGACCTATGCAGCCACCGCCCTAGAGCAGGTAGCCTTCGGCTCCGGGGGCTCGAGGTACGTCCGCTTCAGCTTGACTTCTACCGGGATATCCTTCCTGCAATCAAGTCAAGCGGTAACCGTCTACGCAAATGGGGTGATGGTGTATCAGGGAACCCCACTGCTTTTACAGGTTTGCGGCGGCCCGCTTGTTACAACGGTGCCCAGGCTGTTGTACCCCGAGACGGGGGACATGTCAACCGAGCTTTCTAGGCTTGTTGTGAATAGCGGGCAGCCGATCGTCCTCGTCTACGAGAATTTCACTGGGAGGGCATGCGCCTTCCTGACCGCCCGGTTTAGGGCGTTTTTCAGCTCTCAGGTGAATGTCACTGTTGGGGGCACGCCTAAGAAGTACAACTACTTCGTTCTCCACATCGTGGAGCTGGTTCCCGGCAATCCAGGCGGGTCAGGAACGATTCCCGTGATTTTCCGCAGCGCGAACATGACCGTCTCAGAGTACGTTTTCGAAGGCGCTAACAGCATTACACTCGTAGTAAGTAAGGGTTCAGCTAGCCAGACAGCCTCTCTAAACGGGCCGCCAGCCGATGGATCAGTTCTCATAGTCAAGGTCGCAAAAGTGATTGTTAGCACCTCGTAGCGCGCGCTCGCGCTCGGACCTGCGCGAACGCGGCTGGGCGTGGAGTCTGGGCCGGGCACCCCGAGAGGGGAGGGCTATGGAGGAGATTGTCAACGTCTTGAATCGTGGGGCCCCGGGGTTGAAACACACAGAGAAGACAGAGATTGTTCCGCTCAATGTGTGGACAGAGGGCAAGCTAGAAGCGGAGGTTGCAAGAGCTGACATTGTCAGGATTGAGGCAGAAGGAGAAATGGCAAAAGTACTAGCCCAATTGGCTAAAATATGCAGGGATTTTGTCAACGAAGAGTTTCAGAGAAGGAGTAAAATCTACGAGGAAACTGGAGAAATTGACGTAAGCATAATGCCAGCATATAGAAATCCTAGCTATTTCTCATTTAGGAGAATCCTCGGCTCTAGAAACTTTGACGAAGCACTACGCTTTGTTTCAGAACAATATAGAAACTTTAGTAAGCTGTTAGAAATGAAAAGGAGGGGAGAACTTCCGGAATACATAGACCCAAAGCCTCCAAGGGATTTCAAGCCACTCGCCCTCTTTGTGCGCTTTGACAACTACGAGATTGATAGCGAACAAAGAACAATAAAGCTGGGGTATTATGGAGAAGTTTTAAGCTACAAAGGCAATCTCAGGTGGTTTGCAAGGGGAAG
Source organism: Thermofilum sp. (assembly GCA_020832965.1). The sequence goes on from JAJHRM010000098.1 coordinate 2,580, forward strand.
ACAGGGAAGATTGATGATAAAATATAACGAGGCAAAGAAGAGGTGGTACGCTCATATTGCTAGCTATGTTACTCTAAGGAGGGACAATGTAGTTGGATATAAGTGCGGAGTTGATCTAGGACAGAGGTTCTTGGCCGTGGTTGCAACGGAGAACGGCTATGTCTTGATGTATAAGGGTTCAAAGCTTGCCTGGGACTACCTATACTTCAAGGAAAAAATAAGCCAGAGTGATAGGCTCTATTCGATTGGAGAGATCGATCTGGATTTTAATGTGGAAAGAAAACGGATCCATAACTACAAGATGAAAGTACACAGAGAAGAAGCCTTCAAGAACCTTGCCAGTCACTTGATTAGGACTCTGAAACAGCTGGGAATAGCAGAGATCTATGTTGGGTACCCACATAACATCACCAAGGATAAGCCTTACGAGTATAACGTGAGCTTCTGGTCTTACTGGAAACTCATGGAGAGAATAGCAATAACAGCCGAGAATTATGGAATAGCAGTCTATGCACTTGATGAAAGCGGCACGTCGAAACACTGTGCATACCACGGCATAGAGGGACAACGTAGTCCTAGAGGCTTACTTCACTGCCCCATGGGTCATACCATACACAGCGACGTCAACGCCGCGCTCAATATCCTCAAAAAAGCCGGAGGAAAACTGCCAACCATGTTCAAAACACAAAGCTTCATTGTAACACCCCGAGGAATAAAGCCCGTCGAAAGTAGGGCCGGCGGCTGCTGACCCCGCGCTAAAAGGCGGGGCGACAAAGTGGCGCGCGTGACGCGCGCTAGCACCTCGTGAATAGGTCCCCGCCGGATCCTGCACGGTGAACAGCGCGCGCACTCTACGAGCCCGCGGGGATGGATGAGAAACCCACGCGGACTACGTTTCCATCCCTGAAGGCAACGACGACGGGCCTCCTGCCGGGTGGGAGGGGCATGTAAAGAGTATCGGAAACAATGAGTGCGCCTACATTCACTGACCCCCTCACCGCGTGGACAGGGTTCTGCCCAAAGTTCGGCGTTACGACAACCCTCACCTGCTGGTATAGCTGCAGCCTAGCCGTTACATTCAAAACATTTTCGCCGCTCTCCCCAATGTACATCACGTATGGCTGGCCCCCCAGGGTGTCTGGGAGGGTTAGGAGCATGTAGCTAGTCGAGCTTCCGCCAAGCGTGTACACCGAGATGAGCTCAACTATTTCCCTGGCGGTGCTCTCTGCAACCTCGCCCAGCATCACGTTTTGGCTCTGCATCTGGTACAGGAACACCATAAAGCTTAGTGCCGCTAGGATTATTACCACAGCCTGGAGTATGGCGAGGGTCCCAATTATGTGCGAAATGACCGGGCTGACCATTCCGCCGACAGTAATTCAAAGCCTGCAAAGCGTAAAAAATCTTTCCATAGCCACGGAAAGATTTTTATTAAGATTAGGCAATAGCACTGGTAGGTACTATGCACGTCACGCTGGAGTACCTGGCTGTTGGGCTTTTGATCTTGCTCCTAGTCATGGTCTCCTATAACATGGTGGGCGCGGCTACATCCACCGTTACAACGACCTACGGGGAGCAGCTCTACACGGTGGCTGAAAGGGTGATGGATAAAATCGTGTTGACTCCCGGCTACCCAGTCGACTGGGGGACAAACATCAACGTTACTCCCGATACTTTGCAGGACTTCGGACTCGCCCTATACGGGTCAAGGTCGCCCTACGTCGTGGACCCGGACAAGGTGATGAGGCTCGCAAACCTCAGCACGCTCCCGAACCCGCTCCTACTCAATACTAGCAGGCTCGCGGAGCTGTTAAACCTGCAGGACTACGGCTTCAGGCTGAGGATTAAGCCGCTCCTCGTGGTAAACATCACCCCCACAGGCTACTATTACTACCAGTCCTACAAGTTCATGTCCAGGTTTGACATTCAGGTCTCCAACTACTATGGCCTCGGCATTCCAAATGCAAACATCACGGCGATGTACGTCTTGGTGCAGGTGCAGCCAGGCACAGGCAACGAGGGCGACGTAGAGTTGAGGAGCGTCTTCACGAGGACGTGCCTCACGAACCCCTTAGGGAAATGCACACTAGACTTTACAAGCGATCTTCAGGGGGTCCTCAAGGGGCAGGTCAAGTGGTTCTTCCCGTTCCTGATAGTGCGGGCGGAGTGGCAGGGTTTCGTGAGCGTTGCAGGCTACGGCTCGACGTCTAAGGGAGAGGCACCGGTGGAGGGCTACATCATCGGTAACTACGTGTTCGTCGATAGGGAGATCAACGTGACCATAGTAAAGAAGGGAAAGGGGAAGGGGAATAACGCTGGGGCAGTCATAGTTAAGGACGAGCTCCTCCAGGCTGTCCCCGAGTACCAGGACCTGCTCAACTTCACCACTGTTACCTGGTGCAGGGATGCTTACGGAAACTTCAGGAACGGCGACCCCCTCTGCAACAACGCTGGGAGGGTGTTGCCCAGTGCCAAGCAGTGGTATCTCATGGGATACGTCCAGTACGTTGAGCCCTTGTCGAGCCACATCTTTGTCTTTGCACAGTTCAGGGGCAACCCCATAGCCATTGTTATTAGCAGGGTGCCAAGCGTCGATATTGCTTACGGAGGGGGGCGGGCTATGCCTGCCAACAGTGTTACGCTGCGGAGAATATGCACTGTATACAGCTACCCACTCGTAGTCGAGCTCACTGTCTGGAGGCGCGTGGAGGGGTTCCCGTGAGGGCTTCGAGGAGGCGTGGACAGGTAAGGATTATTGAAGCAGTGCTGGCCACCTTCATGGTTGTAGCAGTAATCCTCCTCGTCATGTCCTTCACCAGGCCTCTGAAGAGCGTGTATATCCGCGAGACGAGCGACTTGAGACGGCTTGCTTACGACCTGCTGAGCAACATGGCCGAGAATAATGTCTTCGAGAGGACCATTTCTGGCATAGCTTCTGGCACGCAGCAAGCCACTGATGAATGCAAGTTTTACGACCTAGGCTTTTTGGCAACAGCCAGCCTGCCGCCGGGTCTCCTCTTCAAGATGGATATTTACAGGGTTGACTACGACTTGGCTACGGGAAGCTCTAGGCTTGTATGGCTTGGCTGCGCCTCAAACTACGACTGGAGAAACGCGAGGCTCGTTGAGTCTGAACCCGTAACCTATACTTACGTGTGCACCGGCGACCCAGACAAGGTTAGGGGGACGGCCCTACTTATACAGGTGGTAATTGGTTACTCTGGCTGACACCTAGCGCATGCTTTGAAGTTTAGGATTCCACTCCTCTTCTCGACAACCAAACTACCAGGGGAGGCAGTTTAATAAGATCTTTGACAACACCATTGTAGTGGTGATTAGGTGCACGGGACGCGTGCTGGACAGATGGTTGTTGCCGCGATACTAATCATTGGCCTGCTTGTAATGTCTGTGCTTGTGACTGTTTACGAGGCTCACAGCTTGTTCTTGCGTACGAGGAGCCCCGTTGTGCGGGAGGTTGTTGGCGCCATTACTGCGGACTTTAAGAGAGCTCTGGCGGCGATGCTTGCTGTAGCTACTAGGGCTTACTTCAACTACTCGGAGTTCTCTGACCTCACTGGCAGGTTTAGTTCCTACGGCATGTCGATGTACAATAGGCACAACTTCACCGTTGCTAGGCAGGTTGCTAAGACGTACCTCGAGTACTGGAGGCAGTCGATAACTAAGGCTTATGGCGAGTACGGGGTGCAGGTGTCCTACGAAATCCTCCAGCTGGACCTCTCAAGGGAGCTCAGCAGGCCCAGGACTGCCTGCAACTTGATGAAGGGCTACTGGTACCTCCCCGTCTCTGGCAGCTATGCTTATGCGAAGCTCAGGCTCAACCTCACGGCTATGGGGTTCTACAACTGGGAGAGTGACGTATTCGTGGGCTTAACTCTGACCGTCTACAGGAAGCCCGTAAGCGTGACAAGCAGTAATGTAACCATCGTGATCAACGTGAGGCAGGACGGGTACGTTGACTACTCGACAGACCCACCGAGCGTAGTCGGCAACCCGTACGGCAAGCTCATTGCCAAGGGATGGGTTAGGGTATACTACCCGGAGATCGATGCCGCTGGGAGGTTCACGGGTAAATGGAACATTGCCAGGATACGAGACGTGACGTACGGCGGCATGGGCAACTACTCTGTAACTCTTGAGCCCTCACTACCTGTACTTACAGACCTTAAAGGAGACACTTATGTGCCGATAATGGTGGTGGTAAGTGACGAGAGAGGAATCGTGGTCGAGGCGTCGACCTACTACTACGTCTACTTTGCTGTCCAAAGAAACACCCCTGATACGCTGATCTATTACGACTCGAATGGAAACCAGAAAACGCTAGATAGGCCAAGCGACATAAGCAATGAGGTCTACACCTTGGAGATGAGCTCAAACATGTCCCTGTTCTGGCTTGGACAAAAGCTCTTAGTAGACCCCAACCTTAAGCTTCCACCGTTCCCGTACATACCTATAAAACAGATCAGGGTAAACGTCACACTCGACGGGACCACGGGTACACTTGTGGAGAGACCCGTACAGTACGAGAACTGGACAACCATTGTTTGGCACGGCGTATCGGTGGACTACCCAGTCGGCCTCTCCGACCCACAGATGGACTTTGTCAAGGGAGACAGGTACAACACGAAGCTGGTCTTCCAGGTAAAGTTTCCCAATACAAGCAACCGTAAACAGTATGTAGTGCTGTGGTGGTACGATGACCTTGACGCGGATCCCGCAGTATACCAAACACAAATCGAGTACATAAAGAGTGGGGATCCGAAATGCAACATGTATGAGCCTTCAAGTTGCAAAGATGTAAGGCATCCTTTATACGATGTCGAATTTGTGGATTATGAGCATCAACAGTCAAGGAGATACGTGAATTACTACGGTGTTGCTGCTTTTGTCCTAAGAGACCCGGATCCAAGTAGTGATTTCGCGTTTGGTCCTTACAATCTTCACGGATTTGGCAATTATACGACCCTGCTTCAACGTTTTAGACCCTATGGTACCTGGCAGGTTTACTATGAATATATGCGTTACTCGTGGATAAAGGCGCCGATCAGGATTTTCGCTGTACTTAACACGGAGTGGGTGGGCAGTGTCTATAGGGACTATGGGGATACAGCGCTTAGTGACCAGTATTATGCTACGTTAGCGATTGTGCAGATAGTTAATGGGACAAGGTATATACCTGTAATTACGTATATCTATTGGAAAAACACGCAGTCCGACTATGGCTACTGGTTATGCACAGAGATGGGGAGGGGCTACGCCGACTACTTCGCGTACACTGCAGCGGGCTACCAGTACAAGCAGAACCAGACATTCGTGTACACATACGACGACGTCTCAAGCTCACCCGGAGGCGTCCTGATACAGCCTGACCCAGGCGTGCTGATGACCCACTGGTCTTCGGGGGGCGTGGGGAGGGCTGTCATCTTGAGCAAGGCAGCTGTGCGACTCCTGCGGAGCGTTGGCGGGAGCAGCGCGAGCTTCTCGAGCACGGCAGCCGCGCCAGGAGGCCAGCGGCAGGGCTCGATCGAGGCTGACTTCTGGCCGTATACCACGTCTAAGACTGTGCAGCAGGGGACGCTTTTGATGTATTGGACAGCTGTGTTTGACTATCGTGCTAGTGGAACCGGCTTCCTGGATTTAAGTACAGGTGTAGCAGATGTGTGGAAGAACGCCTATATATACGTGCCGATGTTTGAGGAGCCTTGGGCTCCTAGCATTGTTAAGCCTTAGTGCACGCCGCACGCTAAAAGGACAGCCTCAGACGAGAATAAATACGAGAAGCTGCATTGCGATACCAGGAGGAATCAAGCCTGCCAAGCAGCGGCTTGTTGAATAACAGACCCCGTGACGAGGGGCGGGCGATGACCGGCGCGTAAGCTAAGCCTTAGCTGTGAGGTGTTCTGCTAGTTTTTTTGCGGCTTTTGCTCTGTGCGAGTAGAGGTTTTTTTCTTGTAGGGTCATTTCTGCGAACGTTTTGTTTGTGTCTTGTGGCTGGAATATTGGGTCGAATCCGAAGCCGTGTGTTCCGCGTTCTTGGGTGGTTATTGTGCCGCGTGCTTCTCCGGTGAAGACGTGTATTTCCCCCGTGGGGGTTTTAAGGGCTATTGCTGACTGGAAGACTGCCGTTCTGTCGGTGGCTTGCTGCATGAGTTTCAGTATTCCTTTGCATCCGATCGTCTTGTAGGCGTAGTGGCTGTAGGGTCCCGGGAAGCCGTTTAAGGCGTTGATGAATAGCCCTGCGTCTTCGACTATTACTGGCTTGTCGAGCCTTGGGAGGCTCTTCGCAGCGTAGGCTACGATCTCTTGTAGGCTGTCTGACTGTATCTCTATCTTTGGGAGGTCTGCCAGCTGCAGCCTGAAGCCGTAGCTTTCGAGGATCGGCGCCATTTCGCGCAGCTTGTGCACGTTTTTCGTTGCAATGAGGAGGGTTTCATGCATATTCGTTCTCTGGCCTCTGCGTGATTTGTTTTTAGCGGTTAGTTAGCGCGCACGCAATAATCTCTTGTATTAACATTCTTCATGCTGCCACCTGTATAAAGCTTTCAAATGTTTAGTAGGCTCCGTCCCCTAAGTAGCGCACGCTAGCTGAACATCCTCAGCGTAGTGGCTGCCCACGAGCTTCAAGACGAAAACATATATAGCGACACCC
>JAJHRM010000099.1 GCA_020832965.1 Thermofilum sp.
TATATTATTGGTAAATAATAGCGAAATTAAGTCTTTTTATGAGCGATGCGGAATACCTTCTAATAGAATTAAAATAGTACCATCAGCCATAAATTTGCACGAGTGCAAAAAATATTTGCTGCCAAGAGATTATGCTAGAAAAATCTTAGGGCTTGCAGAATCAGAAGTTGTGACTATAGGTTACATAGGTGGATTAAAGCCTGAGAAAAATGTAAAAACGCTTATAAAGGCTTTTGAAGGATTTGTGAAAAGCTGTCCTAAGGCAAAGGCTAGACTCATAATTATCGGAGACGGTCCTACGAGACCAATCCTTGAAGAATACGTTAGGGAACGCGGAATTGAAAATTTTGTTTCCTTCCTAGGCTTTATTCCAAATGCATATAGGTTTCTAAATGCTATAGATATCTTTGTCTTACCCTCTTTAAGTGAGGGAAGTCCAATTGCCTTAATAGAGGCTATGTCAGGTGGTAAAGCGATTATTGCCAGCAATATATCTGCTATCAAAGAGCTGGTTGAAGATGGGAAAGAGGCTCTCTTATTTGACCCACGCAATCCTGAGCAGCTTAAAAACTTAGTATTGAAACTATATAATAATCCAGAGTTAAGGGAAAAACTAGGAGAAAATGCTAAAAGAAAGGCAGTACAATACGATATTAATGCTGTTTTCCCAAAAATACTTCATATCTATAAAGAGGCTATTGTCTATAACTTCGCGCGCCAATAGTTTAGGGCGTACAATAGTCATAGTCTCTACATTCCAGCTACCAATACCAGGAGCAGCGTGGAGGAGGCTAAGCTACTTCGCTGAACACCTTTCCCTGAAAGGTTGGAAGGTATATGTTCTGGGGGCATTCTCGCCCACCAGAGAGTTGTTAAAGTTTCCCATTAGGCTAATTACTGTGAAGCGCTCTGGAAAATACGCGCTGTTTAATCTTCAGCTCCGACTGGATCTGCCAGGCTGGCCGTCCCTCATAGCAAACATCTTGGGCTCCTTACCGGTACTAATCGTGGCTTTAGTTCTTCGGCCTGACGTACTCTTAGTGTCGATACCATGGCACGATGTTCTGCCGATGGTTTATGCTGCTGTGAAGCTCTCCGGCTCAAAGCTGGTCATCGATGTGCGCGACCCCCTAGAGCACTGGCTGCACGTATCCCGAGATCTAGCGCGCGCTTTGTAGTTAAAGATGAAAGTTCTGTTTTTCCTCGGTTTTCCTAACCCCTTCCCCGGCGCTGGTTGGACTAGGATAGGCTTCTTTGCAAAGTATTTTAAAGATAGAGGATATGATGTGGCTGTTATTGGAACATTCTCTCCGAAAAGCTTAGGTGCCATTGGTTTTAAGAGCTGGAAGGGGGTATCGATATATAATGTTGTCCCAACATTCTGGGTTGAAAACACGTTTTCCTTGGTATTCAATGTTCTTTCGTCAATGATCGTTTTACCTATAATATTTTTGATTCTGAGACCTAAGGTTGTCGTCATATCTTTACCTACTGGTGAGCCTGCTGTTGGTGCATACTTCGCGTCGAAGATTATCCGAGCAAAGATTGTATTTGACGTGAGGGATGAATGGGAGGATTATGTTATCAGCAAAGCTTCGTCAAAGGCCTTCAGAAGAGCATACAAATTGCTTAAGGCTTTGATGACAAGCCTCTATAATAAAGGCGACCTGGTTGTTACAGTTACTCCCTCTGTTGCTCGTAGCCTCAGGCTAAGAGGTATAAAGAAAGTCAAAATCTTGCCGAACGGCGCTGACATAAATGTCTTCAGGCCTTACAAGAAGGATGTTGTTAGAAGGAGGCTTGGACGTAAAAACGATGAGTTCATTATCGTTTATGAAGGAGGTATTGGAGGATATTATAGGCTTGACGTAGGTATTAGAGCACTTGCAAGGCTTAGTAATGAATTTCGAAACAAAATGAGATTGTTGATAGTTGGTTCTGGAGAGGTATCTAACCTACTGAGTTTGGCTGAAAATCTCGGCTTAAAAGATAATATAATCTATTTGGGCGTGAAGAAGGATAAGGTTGAGCTTGCTCAAATACTCTCAGCCGGCGACGTAGGTATAGTCCTATATGATGATAATCCCTTATGGAAAAATTCTATTCCGGCAAAGTTTTATGAGTATTGTGCTTGTGGTCTGCCTGTCATAGCTACGGTTTACGATGATTCTTTGTTAGCTGGCATAATAAAGGAACATCAGATAGGTTTGACTACGCCACCAATGGACGAGAATAAGCTTTCAGAGGCAATTACATGGCTGTACAGAAACATGCAACTTAGAGAGACTATGGGGATGAGAGCTAGAAAGCTTATAGAGGAGAAGTTCGATAGGAATAAGATTGCAGACGAATTCCTCAAGCTAATTGAAGGGATCTTAAGCGATGAGTAAACAAATTGTTCTAATGAGAAAAATAATAATAGTTACCGTATTCGCTGTATTATTCTCGATATTTACATTATGGTTGATAGACTCGTGGATAAAGTATCCGCTCTTCCTCTTCGAAATCTTCACTATATTACTTCTATACCTTATAATCGACAACTATGAAGTAAAGGTAAAAGTAAGCTTTTCATGTAATGTGAGATTAAACTGGGGGGTTATCATCGATTCCCTACTAATTTCTTTTTCAACGATTCTCTTTCTATTGATTTTCATGAAGATAAATGGAGGGATAATGCAAGTGGTATTAGCTTTGCTCTGCACGTCCTTGCTTCCAGGTTACGCTTTGCTAAACGTTTCTGAATTAGGCAAATACTTCTCCAGAGTAGAAAGTGTGGTTCTCGCATATTTACTCAGCTACATATTTACTGGGCTGGTAACTCTCCTGTTTCTTCCTGCAAGTAATGACTACCGCGCTATGTTACTTTTACTTTGCTACATCGGACTGGGGGTATACTCTATGCTTAAACATAAGCGTCATCCCCAATTATCAACGCGGGAGTCGTTTGCAAGAAAAATTGACCTCCTAGCTATCATGTTAACCATAGGATTCTACATTCTATCGTTCTACTTCATATATCCAGGCTTCGCACTATTACCCGGTACAGACATTTCACGACATTATGCCAATAGTATTGTATTGGGCAGGACTCCTAACCTCTACATTGGATCAACTTACTTGTTTGCTCACCTTCATGAGTCTGTTTTCATTACTCTTTCGAATTCATCGTTGATTTCTGTTCAAATAGCCTTGGCCGCGTTAAATTTGATGTTACCTTTAGCATTTTATGTTATGGCAAAATCATATTTAGAAAAGGTTGATACCAGACTACCTGCATTGGCTACGCTTTTTTGGGTGCTCTTTACGAACGGCTTTGGCGGTTTTGCTTGGCTATACTTTACCCTATCAAAACTTTCTTCGATTGGGCAGTCTCAGCTTCAACTTTTATCTTCTACTGCAGACAAAACGTATAATGGAGTAATGTATGGCGTATTTGGATTATGGTATGTTCCAGCTACAATATCTTTCATTCTCTTAATGGTGGCAATCTTTCTAATGGGCAAAAAAGAGATCGAAAGAACACGGTACATTACGCTTTTCTCCTTTTTAGTTTCTGGATTATATTTAACACATGTAGCAGAAGCCTTAGTTTTTATCCTCTTCCTCGCAGTTTTCGGGTTAATATCAAAAAATGAGAATTTCAGAATAGAGGACGCATTAAAGTCCAGCATATTTGGTATGGTAATTGTGATCGCAGTTTACTACGTTTTAGCCCAAGTTACTCCGCGTTTCATAGTCAATACTTCTCTTCTAATCTCAACAATCGTACCAATAATAGTCTCCATGTTTACATTAATTTTTAGGCATTACATTCGTCCAAGACTATCAATATTTAAAAGTTCATTTAAAATCGATAAGAAATTCCTTGGGAAAGTACTTCTCTTATTGCTTTTCTTTGGATATTGTGTAGCCCTTTTATCGTGGACGATTGTTTTAGATTCTTTCCACACATGGCAGGTTGACACAATAGGTTTAGTTCCATGGTTCATGTACCCCGTAATACTCGGTATAAACGGTTTACTGGCAATATCAGCTCTATATTTCCTTACAGAAGACTCGAAACTTTACAATGCGTTTGCGCTTTTCATAGCCTTTATGGTGTTCGCTTTCGTAGCTGGAAAAATCGTAACAACAGTAAACCTTTACTTTTTTGATGCTGGATATTGGGAGAAACGATTTATATGGTTTATAAAAATACCCTTGGCAATCCTCGCCCCAATACCAATAATCTATGTTATTGATAAGTTGAGGAAAAGAGGCATAAACGTCAATGCAAAAACTCTAGTTTCTGTCACAGTAATTGGAATCATTGTACTTTACGGAATCTCCACGACATTTCTCAACCTAGAATACTGGAACATAGTGGCAAACAATCCAGCCTATCAGCCCTCCTCAGGCGAGATGGAAGCCCTAAACGCTTTAAAAGAAATATTTGATAATGATCCTAAATCTTGGTTGGCCACTATAACAGGCACATCCGCTGATATGGCAACCTTTGCTGCGCCAGCAGATCAACTTGCTTTAAAGCAACTTTTACTTACAGCCTATACGCCTGAAATGGTCCTCACTCAACTTTACAGGTTTCCAGTCTATGATCACGCATACATTTACTTGCATAACAGGGACTTTATGCAACTAAACAAATTTAATGACCGCCTACTGGCAAACTATATAAAATTGTTGCCAATAGTCTATGAAAACTCTGAGGTAAAAATCTACAATGTATCCAAAGTTTCTCCACCTATGCCTAACAGTAATACCGTGCTAATAATGCCTCTCGACAAATCATTATGTGACGAGCAGAGTCTTTACACAGCTTATAGTCTTCTTTCTCAAGGACTATACAATTATACAGTTGCCTATGACCTTGATGATAAAGCCCTCAACTCAAAGACGCTCGTGCTATCGTACGACCCTCCCAAAGAAAACATTCTGACAAGCTTCTATGAAGACCATTTCAACGGAACACTAGCTTCCTATGCTATTGCAAAAGGAAGCTGGCAAATAGTTAGCGGAGAGCTACTTGGAGGTGAAATTGGAAAATACAGTGAAGGGATAATTCTTTCGCCAATTTTCGCTGAAAATTTCACAGCGTCCTTTAAAGCCAAGCCCGTAAGTGGGAATGCTTCAGTAGCAAACTACGTTAGCCTCGTATATTCGTGGGTGGACTCCAAAAACTATAGAATTGCAGACATCTTATTCGGTACAGACTCTTACGTCTACGTTCATTTTAGAACAATAGTTAATGGAGTTGAGAGAGCGATACCGAATTGGCCTGGAATTAAAACAGACCTTAAATGGAATTTTGGCGATGAATACAACATTACGGTTATTGTCAATGGTACACGAAACCAGATTGTAGTGAATGGTAAAACCTACTTATCTACGGAACTGGAAAATATTCCTGGAAGGATAGGGCTTCGCTATTATAGGTTCTACCAAGTTTCATTTGATGAACTTTCGCTTATGTATAGTATTTCGCTTAACCTTCGCCCAATAGAAGATTATCTAACATTTCTAGAATCAGGTGGAAAACTCATTATTTTAAACGTAAACGGCTACCATTTCTTTGCAAGCAAACTCTTCTCGGTTGAAAACTCCACATTAAACGCAGAAAAAATTGAAATGGAAAAGAAGACGTTAAACTTGCCGGCAAAAATCACCACGCCGAAACTAACCCTAAAAAGCTCTAAAACATCGGTTTTAAGCCGATACATAGGATTAAACGATGAAACCCCCTTTATTGTGAAACAAAGTTTTGGCAAAGGCGAACTATTCTACGTAAACATAAAACCAATCATTGAGGCATTACGTAAAGATGAGGCATCTGCGTATTATTCTTTACTTGGTAGTCTACTGGAAGATTTAAATCTGCCAAAAATAAAACCAAATTTTGTCTTAAGCGGAGATGGATACGTTAAAGAAGTACTGTTGAAAAATGGCGTAAACGTTGAAACAACCTCCATAATATTTCCTGAAAAAACTGTGCATAAGCAAATTGAGATCAGAACAAGTAACGAAACTATCGTTTTTCTCAACGTGACGAGCATAAAGATAGAGAATTATTCAAAATTGCTTGTCAAGACAGAAAACCTTACGATAAGCAATGGACAAGGATTTTACGCAACCCTAAAACTTAATAGTGAACTTATAATAAAACCTTACGAGGGCACGTTTACTGTTAAAATAGCAACAAAGGAAGCTAAACGCAGCATAACCTATGTTGAACAAATCTCAATAGTACCTTACGGGACTATTCAGCTATTAGCTCGAGCACCGAAAGTAATTGCTAACGAAGCCACTTTCATCGAATTCTATACGCTTGGCTCATTAAATTGGCGAACACGAACCTACGGCCAAAATCTAAACGTAAACGGAAAAGTATGTTTTCAAATTATACTTTCCGACAGCTACACTCTAGTAAAAAATGTTGAACTTAGTGGATCTTTTGAAAGAGAACCACCTATAGTTATGTTTAATGAACTTTCGACAATACTAATAGCTATATTTTGGGCTCTTCTATTTTTACCAATATTCATGGTATTAATCTTCTTTTTTAGGGCTAAAGAAATGACTTATAAAAAGGAGTGAAAGTTATGTGCTTCCAAAATATTTTTGAGTTGAGTGGAGCGCGCGCTTATGAATTTCCAGATCGCGCGCGGGCGGCGGGCCGCGTTTATGCTATCGAGCCGGGCCCCTCCACAGTAGCGGTTCTCAGGGTTAACGTTGAGCGGAACAGGTGCGGTAACGTGGTGGTGTGCGAAGTTGCGGCCTGGTCTGCGCGAGGGAGGCTTGTGTTGAAGGTCCTCCACCCCGATGTATGGCTACGCCTCCGCCGTGCGGGAGGGCGCGAGCGTAACCGTGGACGCTTTGACCCTAGACGATATTTTGCGGGGTGAGACTTCGATCCACATTATCAAAATCGATGTCGAGGGCGCGTTGCTAGAGGTTCTCAAGGGCGCTCGGGGCGTGCTCCGCAGGACGCTCTACGTGGTTGTCGAGCTGTCGCGTAACGCCCGCGATGTATTGAGGGAGCTTCTGGGCGCTGGATTTGTGTGCAAGAAAGCGCGCTTCACCACATACATTTTACGCGAACGGGGGTAGGTGTGTATGAAGGTTTTTCTGTGGTCGGTACTAGACCCAATTACGCGCGCGGTTCTCGAAAAGCTCTAGCCATGGCGCAATCGCTGAAGGCTTTTGGAGCTAGAGTTCCCAGCGTGACGCACTATACTACCGACCCCCCACCGTTTCTCCCGTTTCTTCGATCGCGTTATCGTTTTGCGCGAGGTGGATAGGAAGAGTGTCTTGTGGGCGGTGCACGTAGCGGAGATCGTGGCGGCGCAAGGAGCAGAGCTCGTAATCCCTGTGGATTTCGTCGATGTGATTACGCTCTCGTCTTACGCGGAAATTTTCGAAAAGTTGGGCACGAGGCTAGCTGCGGTGCTAGAAGTATCTAGGAAGGACGCGCGCGGCCGCGGTGGGTAGGAGCCCGCGGGAAATCGCTTACAGTTTTGTTTTCGACGAGGTTGTTCGGCTTTAGGGCTTGGGGTGTCAGCTTCTACGATGTGCGTAAGAGCCAGCTGCTTGAGCTGCCGCTGAGGTTGAACAGGCTAGTATTTTACACCGCGCGCTACTTATACTGGAACCTCTTGTATTCTCAATTTAGAGGGAATGTTAATCGTACAAATATTATTTTAGCTACCATAAGATTTTCAAAACTAATCGAGACTCTCCGGGCGTGATCATTATTCCTATGTTTCACAATAATGATCCATCGAAAAATATTAGAGAGGCCATCTATATCTGTGTATAATGTAGCAATAATTTTAGATGATATAGATGTAACATGGTTGTTATGAATATTAAATTTTCATATATGGAGAATATACTTTATCTCGGAGTGTTAACATTTTTATCTATCGTTTTCTTTATTAATGCTCTTAGAAAGCGAACTAAAAAGCTAGCATACAGTATGATATATTGTTATTACTGTGATGAGATATCGATTTTTAATTAAGAATCGAAGACTATGACTGAAGTGCGCAAAGGCGAAGAGCCTGTCGAGCCGAGCATTTGGGATTTGAAAGGGAGAGCTAGGCGCAGGCAGGAGCGCAGGGCGCAAGTAACAGCTTGGTACCTGCAGCCAAAAGAGCGGGATGTCATCTTGGATGTCGGTTGCGGCGATGGTTTTATGACTAGTTACTTCTCGAAGGCCGGCTTTGTAGTGGGTTTGGAGCTTTCCTGTCGCTCGCTCGAAGTTGCCAAGCGGAAGGTACCTAAGGGTAACGTGCAGTTTGTTTGCGCTGATGCGAGCTTTATCCCGTTGAGAAGCGACTCGATTGATAAGGTGGCCGTACTCGAGGTCTTGGAGCATTTGCCTGTAGAGTCCCAGCAAATGGTTTGCAAGGAGGTCGATAGAGTTTTGAAAAAAGGTGGGGTTCTCGTGGTCACAGTGCCTTACAAGGAAGAGATCGTTTATACTCGCTGTATTCACTGCGGGAAGCTGACTCCATTGTGGGGTCACTTACATTCTATGGACGTGGAGAAGGTCAGCAAACTTTTACCTCCGGGCTACGTGCTGGTAGCCAAAGCTCACTTCCCAAATCTAGAATTTGTATCAATATCGGAAATTTTTCATAAACTCTCATTTACATTATGGTTAATTATTAATAATTTACTTAGAATTATAAAGAAGGGATATTGGATTTTGCTGAAATATAAGAAGTTTTAGAAGATGAATTAGTTATGAAAGTTATCTCAGTAGTTGGAGCTAGGCCCAACTATGTTAAATTGGCAGCTGTTCACGATGTCTTTTCAAAGTTTTTCGACCACGTTATAGTGGACACCGGTCAGCATTACGATTACGAGATGAATAGGGTGTTTTTCGAGCAGCTGGAGATCCCGGAGCCGGACTACTTCCTCGGCGTAGGGAGCGGCTCTCACGGGTACCAGGTTGGCGAGGTTGTCAAGCGGGTGGAGGAGGTTCTGTTGAAGGAGCGTCCCGATCTCGTGGTTGTGTACGGCGACACGAACTCGACGCTGGGCGGGGCGCTCGCGGCCGTTAAAGCCGGATTCAGAGTCGCGCACGTGGAGGCTGGCTTGCGGTGCTTCGACATGTCGATGCCGGAGGAGGTGAATAGGA